>JAYEMK010000064.1:18045-45395 GCA_034718095.1 Candidatus Bipolaricaulota bacterium
TAGCTTGGGGGGAAGACATGAGCCGATGTGTTATATTGGAGTTCGGCCTCTTGGTTACGACTCAGGGCGAGCTCAATATGGCCGGGGGAACCGGAATTCACTTCTACTTCTAAAATAAGGAGGGACTAGGTGGGCAAACAGACAATGTGTAAACCATATCGCATCAAGGTTGTCGAACCAATTAGCATCAGCTCACGTGAGCAGCGGGAGGCACTGATCAAACAGGCGGGCTACAACGTCTTTAACCTGAAGGCGGCAGACATCTACGTCGATCTTCTAACCGACTCCGGTACCGGGGCTATGAGCCATAATCAGTGGGGGGCATTAATGCGTGGGGACGAGTCATACGCCGGGAGTCGCAGCTTTGCCAGCTTCGAAGAGACGGTGCAAGACATATTCGGCTTTGATCACATTCTCCCCACCCATCAGGGTCGTGCAGCGGAAAATGTCCTGTTCTCGAGCATCGTCCAGCCAGACGACATTATCCCCAACAACATGCATTTCGACACCACCCGCGCGAACATACTCGCAAACGGCGGCAACCCGGTCAATCTTGTAATCGAGGATGCGTTCGATGCCAAGCTTCCACTCCCATTCAAAGGCAATATGGACACAGCCCGTCTCCTATCGCTGATTGAGGAGACCGGCACTGACAGGATCCCACTTATCATGATGACGATCACCAACAATAGCGGCGGTGGACAGCCCGTATCGCTGGCCAATCTGCGGGCGGTTAGTGAGATCTCTCATAAATATAGGATCCCGTTTTTTATCGATGCATGTCGCTTTGCGGAGAACGCCTTCTTTATCAAGGAAAGAGAGGAGGGTTATCGAGAAAGCGCCCCAATCGATATCGCCCGCGAGATATTCTCCCTTGCCGACGGGGTCACGATGAGTGCAAAAAAGGATGGGCTCGTAAATATCGGCGGGTTCCTGGCGATGAACGATCCGAAGATATTTTCCAAGGCACGCGAGCGACTGATCCTGATGGAGGGATTCCCAACGTACGGGGGATTGGCCGGGCGCGACCTGGGGGCAATCGCGGTCGGGCTCCGGGAGGCACTCGATATCCATTACCTGCAGGACAGAATTGGCCAGATCCGCTACCTGGGCCAGGGCCTACAGAAAAATGGTATCCCCATCATCGAGCCGATAGGCGGCCATGCTGTATACATCGACGCCCTGAGCCTGCTGCCCGGTTTCCCACAGGATGAATTTCCAGCCCTTTCGATCTCGGTCAAACTGTATGTGGAGGCTGGGGTCAGGACAACCGGAATAGGAAGTGTAATGTTCGCCCATCCAGGACCAAACGGGGAGACCGTCTTTCCCAAGATGGAGTTGGTCCGGCTCGCGGTCCCACGCCGTACCTATACAAACGTACACCTGGACACGGTGATAGACGGTGCAGCTGCCGTAGCCGAACGTAAAAATACCCTCCTCGGATATAGAATCGTAGAGGGGGAAGGGCCACTGCGTCACTTTACCGCTCGCTTTGAGCCAATAGACCACACTTGATTGCAGTGGCGGGCACCCACACTGGTGAGCTGGCAGCCCTGGGAACGGCACTTAGTTGGTCGTTTACCTATGTCCTATTCACCGTGGCCGCTCGCCAGATCGGCCCGGATGCCCTCAATCGTCTTCGCCTTGCGATCGCGCTCGGATTTCTCATGCTCGCTCACCTGTTTATATATGGAGAGCCTTTCCCACTTGATGCGGAGCCTGTTCGGTGGGGATGGTTGAGCCTGTCAGGGGTGGTCGGGTTCGCCATCGCGGATGCAATGCTATTTCGTGCCCTGTTTTTTCTCGGTGCACAAAGAACCTCTCTCCTGATGGCCCTCGTCCCCGTTATTAGCACCCTGCTCGCCTGGGTCGGCCTCGCCGAGACGCTCACCCCTGTACAGATATTCGCCCTGCTGATTACAGTAGGTGGAATCGCCTGGGTTATTTGGTACCGGAAGGGGGGAAGTGTTCCCTTACCCCCCAGGGCTCATCTCGCCGGGGTACTGTACGGGATCGGTGCCGCCATCGCCCAATCACTACGGTATATCTTCTCCAAACAGGGTATGTCAGGTGGATTTCCGATCCTGTCTGCAAATATAATGCAGATAATGATCGCAACCATCACCCTCTGGCTGCTGACGACCCTCAGCGGTGAGGTCCGATCCACCATCAACAAGCTGTTTCACCCACGGCCAAACTGGGCAACCGTCAGCGGGGCGTTCACCGGTCCATTCCTCGGGGTTACGCTATCCTTGCTCGCCCTGCAGCTCGCACCGGTCGGGATTGCCTCGACATTGATGGCGCTCTCACCAATACTACTCTTACCCATCTCCCGTATCGTGTTTGGGGAACCTATGCGTGCGCGAACCATCACCGGAACAGTACTCGCCATGGTTGGGGTGACCCTGATCTTCATGTCCTAGCAATAATTCAGGCCATCCCGGACAGACCCCAGGGCAAATGGGGCCAGCCTCATCTTAACCCCATAGGTAGTTTCCCACGCAAGGCCCGTGGCGGGGTGAGGGTGAGATCTATGACCGAAGACGGCCGGCCGGTGCCAGCCTTCCCGGTAACGATCAGATCTACTTTACCAGCGAAGTGCTCGATCACCTCGTCCAGGGTGAGGGCAGGTGGTTCACCCGAGCGGTTTACGCTGGTCCCGAACAACGGTCGCCCCACCCCTGCCGGCAACCGATTGAAGAATGGATGATCTGGGACACGTACCCCTACCTTTCCACTTTGCACCACAGCGGGTGGCGCCGCGGCCGTTGCGGGAAGGATAAAGGTATACGGCCCCGGGAGAAAGCGGGACAGGTCTAACCGTGTCCTTTGATCCAATCGCGCAAACCTCTCGACAGCGCCGATGTTAGAAAGGTGCAACGAAAACGGTTGTCCCATCGGGCGGCATTTGATCGTTCGTACCATCCTCACGGCCCGCCCGCTGTAAGGATCCCCACCCAAACCGAACACGGTATCAGTGGGGAATATAAGCACACCCCCTTTATCAAGCAACGAGGAAAGGGACCCTGCGAGACTGGGATCGTCCCCTGAGATGATCTTCGCCCTCATGCGCAGATGAAATGAATCACATCGCCGTCTGCCACCTCGTACTCGTGACCGGCGCGAATGACGCGTCCCTGTTCCCGCAGCGCCGTCTCCGAGCCAGCGGAGACCAGCTCCCCCAACCCCATCACCTCAGCAAGGACAAACCTCTCTTCAAAGTCTGAGTGTATCTTTCCGCCTGCCTTTGGGGCGGGGGTGTGCTGAGGAACGGTCCACGCCCGTACCTGTGGCCCCACAAAGGTGAAAAAAGTTACAAGATCTAGGAGCGCATACCCGGCGTTGATCAATCGGGTCAATCCCGTCTCACTTAGCCCCCACTCCTGCAGATATTCCCGTCTCTCCTGTTCCGATCCAGCAACCTCCACGATCTCGGCCTCGATGCGGCCACGGATGGGGATGGACTGTGTCCCTCGTTCCCTGGCCAGCGCCTCGACCCGCTGTGAATAAATGTTTTCCCCATCATCACCGATGTTCGCCACATAAAGGAGCGGCTTCGCCGACAAAAGGGCCAGCTCACCTATAATCCCCTCCATTTCCCGGTCCAGGTCAAGCCCCCTGATGTCCCCCCCACGTGCCACCGTCTCCAGCAACCGCTCACACGCCGCCAGCTGTTCGGCGCTGTGTTTGCCCCCTCCCTTCGCCTGGCGCGCCAACCTCTCCCTCATCCGGCTCAGGGTCTCGTAATCCTTCAGCAAAAGCTCTGTCTCAACCACCTGGATATCCCGAAGTGGGTCGATGTTCCCCGTCACGTGGGCCACGTTCTGATCGGAGAAGCAACGCACCACATGCAGCAGGGCATCGACCGTACGGATCTCAGCGAGGAACTGATTTCCCATACCCTCCCCTTTGCTGGCCCCCTCCACCAGCCCGGCGATATCGATAAATTCCAGCTGGGTAGGGATCTTCTCCTTGTCCGGGAACAGGCTTGCCAGTTGGTCCAACCGGGGATCAGCCACGGGCACGCGCCCCAGTTTGGCCTCTATCGTGCAGAATGGGTAGCTCTCTACCCGTGCCCCAGCAGCGGACAGGGCATTGAAAATGGTCGATTTTCCGGCGTTGGGCAAACCGACCAACCCACAACTGAACCCCATAATACCTCCTCATCGTTACTATAAAAGTAAAGGCCATCCAAGGCAAGGTGAATCCCCTGCGACGATCGGCTAGTATTAGGCTAGGAAGGAGGGCAGATGAATGAACTACGTCTCCCAGATCTGGGGGAGATAGATGAGGTCAAGGTGGTGGGGTGGTTGAAGAAAATCGGGGATCGGGTCGAGCCAGGGGAAGAGCTACTCGAGGTGGAGACCAATAAGACGACATTCGTGGTGGAGGCTGAGATAGGTGGAAAAATTACACGGATCCTCGTCGATGTCGGGGAAAGGGCCAGCCGCGGTGACCTCCTCGCTGAGATAGGATAAATGTATGCGGCAGGCGATTCATCTTCCGCTTGGGCATCTGGAATATGGTGTAACCTATAATCTGCAGCGAAGATTGCTTGAGCTTCGTCGGCTCGGGGAGATCGCTGATGCCGTAATCACTGTAGAACACGATCCTGTGTTCACGATTGGACGCTCAGGCTCCAGAGACGAGATCCTCGTAGATGAGCCCTCACTTGCCCGGGAGGGCATCTCAATACACCAGGTCGAACGCGGCGGGAGGATAACCTACCATGGCCCGGGTCAGCTTGTCCTGTACCCGATAATAGACTTGAGGGACCATGGCCGCGACATCCGCGGATATGTTCGCAACCTGGAGCAGTCGGTGATCGATTATCTAGAAGAGGTAGGCATCGCTGGCACCCGGCGGGAAGGATTTCCAGGGGTATGGGTCAAAACGAAAAAGATCGCCTCGATCGGGGTATATGTAAGGCACTGGATAACCATGCATGGTCTGGCCGTAAACGTGGACGTAAATAAATCCCACTTCCAGATGATCAACCCATGTGGGCTACAGATCCAGGTCACCTCGGTTGCCGAGCATACTACCGATGATCATCCATTGACCGAGGTTGGGGCCGGACTCCTCTCCAGGCTGGCCAGGCTATTTCAGTGGCGATTCAAAGAGGTGGATCCTGCCAGATTCATAGGCGTTGGGGCCCAGGGAGGGCACCGATGAGCAGCCGGCCGAAGTGGTTGCGAGTACGGGCACCTACAGCGAGAGAAACAGCGGGAATGAAAGCTGTACGCAGTGTCCTCTCCCGCTACCGATTGACAACGGTATGCCAGGGGGCACGTTGCCCAAACGCGGTGGAGTGTTGGGGAAATCGTACCGCCACGTTTATGCTGCTCGGTAAGATCTGCACCCGCTGCTGTCGATTCTGCGCTGTACCCACTGGAAATCCCGAAGGAAAGGTGGATTGGGATGAGCCGGAACGACTGGCTGAAGCGTGTAAGGAACTGGGACTAAACTATGTGGTCCTTACCTCCGTCGACAGAGACGACCTTGCGGACGGGGGGGCTGCCCTATTCGCAGCCTCCATCAACGCGGTCAAGGCTCAATGTCCAGGGTCAAAGGTAGAGGCACTCATCCCCGATTTTTCCGGAAACGAGAGCTCAATCAGGAAGGTTATCGAGGCGGGCCCGGATGTAATCGGACATAATCTGGAGACGGTACGAAGGCTGACCCCAGCCATGCGCGACCCACGTGCCGGTTATGACCTCTCACTGCAGGTGCTCTCCCAATGCAAGCGGATTGCCAAATCCAGTTTTATCAAATCTTCATTGATGCTTGGACTGGGGGAGACACGCACAGAGATCATCACCGCCCTACATGATCTACGGGTCTCTGGGGTAGACGCTGTCACTTTGGGTCAGTATCTACAGCCAACGGAAAAAAATGTCCCAGTGAACCGATACCTGACCCCACAGGAGTTCGAAGAACTCGCGGCGGATGCAAGGGGGCTGGGTTTTCGTCTCGTCATCTCCGGTCCACTGGTGAGAAGCTCATACCACGCTGAAAGGCTTTTCGAAGAGAGATGATCAGAAAAATCGTTAATCTCACCCCTGGCCTGCCACCACAACAGCTCGCGCTGGAGGAGGCACTGCTCGAATCCGCCCAGCTGCGAGGCCGGGATACACTGAGGATATGGATCAATGACCGGGCGATCATCATCGGTCGGTCACAATCGGCTGCCCTGGAGACTGACCTTGACAGGGCAATGAAGCTTAGGATACCCGTCATCCGCCGCATTTCCGGTGGGGGGACGGTCTACCATTATCCCGGCAACCTCAATGTCTCGCTCTACCTATCGGATGGCCGCTGGCTGGGGGGGGTGGAGGAGGCCTTTTCCCGACTAGGTGAGGTGTTCGCCGCCGCGCTCAGCCGCCTTGGGATAAAGACCCGGCTCAAGGAAAACGGGCTGTTCATCGGAAAGAAAAAGGTGGCCGGGGCAGCACAGGCCAGGCGGGCCAATTCACTTGCATACCACTCCACACTATTGCTGGAGCCCTCAGCCGGACTCATGCGAGAACTCCTTTCGGCCATGCGACCTAATTACACACCATCCATAGTCCCCTCGCAGCCCCACCCGACGACGACACTGACGGAGAGAATCCCAGGGAGTCTTCACCACGAGGTTGTTATCCAGGCCATATCCACGGAGCTCGCGGGGCGGCTCACCCGATCATTGGTGCCGGGGGGACTCCAGGCCGAAGAGATCAATAGATCAATGGAGCTCGCGAGGCTGAAATACGGGAGCTCAAACTGGAATCAGTATCGTTAACGGATAAGAGAATTATCGCCCACCAGCTCGGCCGCCAGCCGCGGGGGCTGCTCAGGGTCGAATGTCGTTGTTCATACGGCTATCCCCAGGTGTTATCCGTCTATCCCTACATCGAGGGAAAACCGTTCCCCACCATCTTCTGGCTCAGCTGCCCCTTTCTGCGCCGGGGGATAGACCGATTGGAGGCCGCAGGCTGGATCAAGCGCATGGAGGGGAAAATCGCTGAGGATAAAAATTTGTTAACGGAGTTACAAGCCGCGCACCGATCCTACACGGAAGAGAGATTAAAACTCCTTACCGCGGAGGATCGACGCACCTTGCAAAAACACGGACAACTGCGGAGCCTGACGAAAACCGGAATCGGTGGGATCGCCGTGGACAGATGGCTAAAGTGTCTTCACCTACATGTGGCCCATGCAATGGCACGGGAAAACCCCATCGGCGAATTGATACTGAACAAGATCGGTCGTCCATCCTGCCCACCCGATGACGTAATCTGCCACACCTACATGAACGTCGCTACCGATTGATCTCTACAGAGGGTGGGACGTTAAGGTTTCTCACCCTCACAATAACAGAGGCGCTTGAACTAAGGCCACATATGTCCGTCGCCGTCAGAGTAAGGCGGATATCCTCATCGGCACAAGTACTGATCATAGGGGCATGAAAGGTCGGATTAAGCAGGGAGGCGTCATTAAGCTCACCCTGCCCGCTTTCGATAACCCAACAGTAGCTCAAGCTGTCGCCGTCAGGATCAGAGGCAGAACAGGTGAGGCGAATCCTCTCCCCTTCGTTTACAGTGAGCGTCTCGCCGGCGTTGACCCGCGGCGGATGGTTGATATTCCTCACATGCAGGATAAGCGAATCCTCGCCCGTGGCGCCGCAACTATCGACAGCGGTCAAGGTGATGCGCACATCTTTGCCCTGGCAGTCGTCGGTCAGGGGGGCATGATAGAGCGGTTCAAGGGAGGAAGGATCGTCAAAGCCTCCTTCTTCTGCCCCCCAGTGGATTTCGAGCAGTCCGCAATCGGGGTCTGTGGCAGTACCGGCTAATCTGATAGTTCCTCCCTCATCGACCGTCCTCGTCGAGGGGGAGGGGGTAACCACCCGGCATGTAGTCTCAGGGGTGGGGCAAGGGTCGCCCGAGACACGAATGGACGTTCCCTGCAACATTACATCTTCATCCCCGCCGTAGAGGATGTTTTTTCCCGTACCCCCTAGCAGCCAATCCTCACCTGGTCCGCCCGAGAGCTCGTCGTCTCCCGCACCGCCCTCCAGGTTGTCGTTATCTCCACCACCACAGATCACATCATTGCCTTCGCCACCAAAAAGCCTGTCCTCGCCCCAATCCCCTGTGATGTAATCCGCTCCGGCGCAGCCCTCGATGACGTCATCCCCGTCTCCACCTATCAGTACATCATCACCCTCTAAGCCAACAATGAGATCATCCCCACCATAGCCACAGATCAGGTCGTTTCCGGGGGTACCGTAGAGTACATCATTCCCTTCGGTTCCCCCTATTACATTAGTCATCCTCGCAATATACTCAGCTGGTATTTTTTCCATGGCGATTCGCTTACAGTCAGATATAACCGGCGATAGAATCGGGGCAAACTCCATTGCCTGACAAAAACTGCGATACTCACCCCCGGTTATCCGGGCCAGTTCCATCAACTGCCCCTCAGTGCTTGGTTCCACAGCAATACCCAGGATGTAAAGCGATATGGGGGGACACACCGTCGGTAATGAGCTAGCGGTAAGGAATGGATCACCACCACACGTCTCCTCACCATCGGTGACAATTAGGATGGCCCCCCCTTCACCGAATGGGGGAAACTGATGTGCCGCGGCTAGAATGGCGCGCGCGAGGGGGGTCAAGCCATTTGCTTCAACCCGACTCAAAACAGAGCTCATCACCTGCCTGGAGGCGACAGTGAGGGTTGTAAGTGGAAACAGAACCTCGATATCCTTACAGCTTTCCCTGCGGTCCTCCTTTGTTGTCCGATGCCCGTAGGCCATTATTCCGATATTCATCCCCGCCGGAAGCCTATCCAGCAGCTCTCGAATGGCCACCTTAGCCATCGCGGACCTGGATTCCCCACGGAAGGGTTTATTCATGCTGTTTGACGCATCGAAAACGATCATGAGATTCTCCGGTCCCGCCAAGGAGACGAGGGAACAGGAGAGCAGACAGAGGATTACCACCGACAGAACAGCTTTGCTCCACATCATGACCTCCTTGTGCTAAGATAATTTATCCCTATTTTACCATAGTGGGGGAAAGAATGTAAATCATTACCGGAAACACCGATCTTCATTCTCGATTTGCAATGGCAAGCATATTGGGGTGAATCAGCCCATTTGTGGCCAAGATGCCCCCCTCCGGGGCTGCGAGCCTCTCCCCAGCAAGATCACTCACCCTGCCACCTGCCTCCTCGATGAGCAGTGTGCCCGCTGCCACGTCCCATGGGGAAAGAGAGAGATACCAGGCAGCATCGAGCCTGCCTGCAGCGACGTAGGCCAGGTCAAGGCAGGCTGACCCCGCGACCCGTACCGCACGGGCATGGGGAATAATTTTGGGTAAGGTGGCAATGCCCTTAAGTGCCCGGTCGGGTCGAGAGGAAAGACCAACACCGATCAGCGCCCCATCCAGTGAATCCTGCAGACTCACTTCGATCCTTTCCCCGGACAGCCGCGCCCCACCGCCGCGAATCGCGGTGAACAGCTCCCCTCGCAGTGGGTCATAGATACACGCTACCTCTTCCTCATCACCACGCAGCAGGGCCAAAGACACCGAGTATTGTGGATAACCACGCAGGAAATTATTCGTACCATCCAATGGATCAATGACCCAATGATAAGGTGAAGACCCCTGTTTACAGGTCCCCTCCTCGGAGAGGATCCCATGCCCGGGAAAGGCCTCCTCTATCGCTTTTACGATGAGCTCTTCCGCCCGCCGGTCAAATACCGTCACCGGATCATGGCGATGACTTTTGCACTTTTCACCCTTTTCCTTTCCCTCCCCCCTGCGAATAACCTCGCCGACCTGCCTGGCGGTCGTTATCGCTACGCTCAGCGCCCATTCCTTATCCATCTAGATCATCCCCCGACTTGGACAACAGGGAAAAGAAAAAGGGACTTGCGGTCCCTTTGATCGCGATGGGTTAAAATTATTCGGGCTTTGAATTCTTCTTCTCCAACAGCTGTTCCAGATAAGCGGTCGCCTCCCCCACTGTGTTTAGTTTCTCCGCATCTTCGTCCGATATCTCCACGCCGAGTTCATCCTCGAATTCCATGATTAACTCCACGGTATCCAATGAATCCGCCCCTAGATCCTCCACGAAAGAGGACTCATCCGTGACCTCCTCCAGCTCGACCATCAACTGTTCGGAGATAATCGTCTTTATCCTCTTTGCGGTTTCGTTTTCCATATTCTGCCTCCTTTCAAACTCTTGATCAGGGATACAGCCCCCCATTTATGTCAACAACCTGACCAGTTATATAAGAAGATCGCTCGGAAAGCAAGAATGTCACTAATGCAGCTACCTCCGTTGGAATTCCTTCCCGGTTGAGTGGAATGCGAGAGAGATAGGCTGAGCGCACACCAGGGTCCAGGCGTGCCGTCATCTCAGTTTTGATGAATCCCGGCGCCACCGCATTCACCCTGATGCCTCGCCCGGCCACCTCCTTTGCAAGACTGCGGGTCAGGCCAATGAGCCCGGCCTTGGAGGCGGCATAGTTCGTCTGGCCAGGGTTTCCCATAGTGGCGATCACTGAAGAGATATTAACTATGGCCCCCGTCTTCGCCCGTAACATGTAACGTAGACTGGCACGGATACAGTTAAACGCCCCACCCAGGTTCACGTCGATTACCTGTTGCCAATCCTCGTCTCTCATCCGCATGAGAAGCCGATCGCGGGTTATACCGGCATTGTTGACGAGAAAGTCAATCCGTTGATGGGCCTCGTAGACTGAACCCACTGCCCTGTTGACCTCGCGTGAGGAGGCAACATCAGCCTGCAGAAAGGTTAACCGTTCGATTTCCTCCTCGAGTGCCTGACCACGGTCCACTGTTCTTGCAAACACCGTGACATGGGCCCCCTCATCGACCAGCCGTCGTGCGATCGCCTCTCCAATCCCCCTCGTTCCGCCGGTCACGATGGCCACCCTCCCCTCAAATTCCCCCATCGTACGCCTCCTCAAACCGCAGAAACCGTAGATTCTTGCTTATCCTTCTACCAAGCCCGACAAGAACGTCCCCTGGCCCGACCTCCACAGCATGACTTACCCCAGCTTTTTCCAGTCCCGTGACCACATCCACCCAACGTACACAGGCGGTGATCTGTCCAAACAACAGCTGCCGCATCCGGGCCGGGTCGGTCTCCAAGGTTCCACTCACCCCGGAGATGACGGGGATTCGGCATGGATGAAACCGGAGCCCCGCAATGGACACGGCAAGCCTTTTCTGTGCGTTTCCCATCAGCGGCGAATGAAACGGTCCAGAGACAGGCAGGGGGATCACCCTCCCCCCCTCATTCTGCGCCAGCCGCCCCACCTCGTCAACCGCCCCCTTCTCCCCGGAGATAACTACCTGGAGAGGGCCATTATGGTTGGCGACCACTACCCCTGGCCCGACCCGGTCACACAGTCTCTGCACCTGCGCAATTGAGAGCCGCACGATCGCTGTCATACCCCCTGCCACTTTGCTCATCAGTCTTCCCCGCTCAATCACAAGGGACAATGCATCCTCGGCGGCCAACATCCCTGCACTCGTCAGGGCCGCGTACTCCCCCAGACTGTGCCCGGCGGCGATAGCAGGTTTGATGTCCCTTTTCCTCAGCAACTCATCCTTGATAAGACTATCGATCAGGATCACCGGCTGAGCATAATCCGTACAGCTTAGGCGATCCATCGCCCCTCTCTCTAATAATCCTCGCAGGGGAACACCGCTCTCTTCCGCCAGGCCAAAGAGCCTTTCACCGCTATCGGTCCAGAGAAAACGGTCCCCAGGAATGTTTCCCTGTCCCGGAAAGAGAAATGCGATTTTTTTTTGCATCTAACCTTGAGCGTTCAAATTTTCAACACCACTGCGCCATAACTTGCACCTGCCCCGAATGCGGTAAGGACAAGCCTATCACCGCGGTTGACCTTACCCGCGCGGAGAACCTCGTCCAGGGCAATGGGGATAGATGCGGTGGAGGTATTGGCAACCCGGTCCAGGTTTACGATAACCTTCTCCGGCTCAATTCCCAGCCGACGGGTAAGCGAATTGATAATGCGGATGTTCGCCTGGTGAGGAATCAACCAATCAATATCGGAGAGGGCAAGACCAGCCTTTCCAAGCGCTTCTTCGGTTGCTCGTTCCATCATCGAAACGGCGGAATGATAGACCCCTGCCCCTTCCATTTTCAAGTAATGCCCACCAGCGGCTACTGTGGCATGGCTGGCCTGATTCCTCGTTCCCCCGGCAGGGATATGTAGAAGCATTGCCTTGTCACCCTCGGCATGTAATGAGCTCCCCAGAATCCCGGCACCGGCTGGGCCTGCCCCCATCAGTGCCGCCCCTGCACCATCCCCAAACAATACGCATGTCTTACGGTCATTCCAGTCGGTGACCCTGGATAGGGCCTCGCTGCCCACAACGAGAATACGTCGGAATAGGCCGGCCTCTATAAGCCCACCGGCGATAACCATCCCATAGACAAAGCCAGAGCAACCGGCTTTGAGGTCAAAGAATGGGGTCTGATCCAGACCAAGCCCGGCCGCAATAAATGGTGATGAGCCAGGACAGATCGTGTCTGGAAAATTGGTGGCAACGATGAGAAAGTCGACCTCAGCAGGGGACAGGCCAGCCTGTTTTAGAGCACTTTTACCTGCCTCGACCCCCATCTCGGCAGGATCGTCCCCCTCCCCCAACAGGTAACGGGTCTTTATCCCTGTTCGTCTCACTATCCATTCGTCAGATGTATCAACGAGCCTCTCCAAATCGCCATTGGTGACACATCTCTCAGGCAGGTAACGACCACTAGAGATGATCCTAGCCCCCATTTTTACCCCATTCATCTATCCCACGTTCGATCTGGCCGTTAAGGTCCGCCTCCACAGCCCGTCGTGCTACATCAATCGCCCCCTGAATCGCCAGCGCATCGGAGCGGCCGTGGGCAATCACCACGACCCCGTTCACCCCGAGCAGCGGGGCACCGCCAAACTGCCGGTAGGAGGTCCTCTCTCGCAGATTGGAGAATATAGGGCGCAAAAGCCTCGCACCGAGTTTAGCCCTCAGGCTGCGGCTGATCATTTCTTTTAATAGGCCGCCGACCATCCCCACACCGCCTTCGAGCGCCTTCACCAATATATTTCCTATAAACCCATCACAGACCACCACATCGACGGGCCGCTCGATAAACATATGGTGCCCTTCGACATTGCCGACAAACCTCAGTGGCCCCTGCTCAAGGAGATCATAGGCACGGCGGTTGAGCATATTCCCTTTATTCTTCTCCTCACCGATGTTGAGCAGGCCGACCCTCGGATCGGGGATTCGCATAACATTCCGCGCGTAGCTGACCCCCATCAGGGCGAAGTGCTCCAGGTGTGCTGGGCGGCAATCGGCATTGGCCCCCACGTCAATAACGATCATCTCACGACCGGGAATGGTAGGAATGAGGGCCGCCATTCCTGGACGCAGAATCCCGGACAACCGGCCCAGGATGAAGATCGAACCAACGACGATCGCCCCAGTGTTCCCAGGGGAGACAAACGCATCCACTCCTCCCTGTTTGAGCAGGCTAAGCCCTTGGACCAAAGAAGAATCCCGTTTGTCCCGCACCACCCGCACCGGTGCCTCATCCATCCCAATCGTCTGTGAAGTCGGAAGGATCGAAAGCTCTTCGCATTCCCGTTCGTGACACCTGGCAAAAGTAGTACGAATTGTTCCGGGATCCCCGGCAAATACCAATTGAATCCCGGTTTTCCGTACAGCGGAGATCCCCCCTTTTATCAATTCTGGTGGGGGTAGATCCCCCCCTTGAACGTCCAATAAGATCCGCATACGTTAGATTACCCCGGATTAATATTGGTGCCGAGGGCGGGACTTGAACCCGCACGGACGTTTTAAATCCACATGGCCCTCAACCATGCGCGTCTGCCAATTCCGCCACCTCGGCAACAAATCATAAATTCATGTTACCAAACGGCTTTAAACCTGTCAATAGAAGAGGATGATTTGCCTTACGCGCCCATTTGTCCTATGATGGGGTGGCCGATGTTAAAAAAGGAGGTAATAGGATGTACAGGGGTTCGGTTCACCGGTGGAAGTTGTGTTTCGCGATTATCGCCATTGCTGTCGGGGCATGCACATTGGCATTAGTCGCTCAACCAGAGACATACGAAGGGGTTACATTCCCCAATGGTAAGATTGCCTTTGCCGATCGGGTCATATCCTACAACGCCGCAAGCTGCGTAAAAGGGACGTTCAGCAATCCTCGCCAGGCGCTCGGTGCACCCGATAGTGGAGGGTACAGATGTAAGGCGTGGCACGGGTGTGATCCCAGGGCCGTCGCACTTGGTTTCCGGCTCAGCGAGCTCGACGACCGCGGCCAGCTGATCCTCGAGTTCGTAGACAATCGATTGGTGGACAGACCAGGGGCTGATCTGTTCATCTACATAACAAATGAGAATCCGTGTCGGGTGGAGATCAGTTCAGGCGGGGCAACATATACCCGCGTGGCGGAGATAACTGGCTATCCAGCCGCAATTGACATCTCCCCGTTTGTACCACCCGAGGAGGAATTCCGTTTCGTGCGATTGATCGATGTGCCAGACCACGAGTCCATGAACCCATGCCCTGGGCCAAGTATAGATGCCGTGGGGGCTATGGGCCCAGTCTCAGAACCTAGACCTCGGCCTGAGGCCCTGGGAACGATACAATTCCTCCCTGCGGCAGGGCTAGTGAGCCTTGGCAAAGGCACGCCGAACGACATACTCATCATCCTCGATTCCTCATCGAGCATGTCCGAGCCGGTCGATGGGGCCATCAAGATAGATACAGCAAAACAGGCGCTGTCAGAAATCGTAGATCTACTGCCTGAAAATGCACTTGTCGGCCTGCGCATCTTCGGTGGCTGTGAGACAAGCCAGCTCCTTGTCCCACTTGCCCCACTGGATCGCGCCTTGCTACGAGAGGAGATCACCGCTGTGGATACCGGAGGGCCAACCCCGATCGCATTTGCACTTGAGCAAGCGAAAGATGACTTCGCCGACACCACCGACGGCAAGATGATCCTGCTCGTGAGCGACGGGGCAGAAACCTGCAAAGGGGATCCAATCAAAAAAGCACAAGAGCTAATCGATCTGGGATATGACCTTAAAATCAATGTGGTTGGGTTCGATGTCGCTTACCAGGAATGGGCGAGAGATCAATTGATGGACATCGCAGCCGTAACCGGAGGGCGCTACTTCGATGCTGAGAGCAGGGAGGAGCTTCGCACCGCGCTACAGTCATCCATCCCGATCCCCTATCACATCTACAATTCACAGGAAAAAGAGGTTTTCAGTGGTAGCATCGGTTACGAAGAGGTGCAGGTGCCCCCTGACAACTACCGGGTAGTGATTGACACCAGTCCTCCACTCGTCATCGATGGTGTCAGCGTATCCCCGAACAGAATGACGACAATCAAGATCGAGCCCACTGATGGCGGCTATTCAGTACAGTTACAGTAATCTTATAACCAGGCACCCCCGTGGACATCTAATATAGCCCCGGTTATGTAACTCGCCCTATCCGAGGCGAGGAAACCGACCGCAGCTGCGACCTCGTCGGGGCGACCGATCCGGCCAATTGGGATGTTCTCCTTCCGCAGGGCTGCAGGGGGATGATCATCCGCTGTCGTAAAGCCTGGGTTGACGGCGTTCACCCGAATTCCGTACTTCCCTTCTGACTTGGCGAGTGACCTGGTCAATATAATAAGTCCGGCCTTGGCAATCGTGTATGGAACAGTATTAGGAACGGCCCGCAGCCGGTCAGCATGCATCATCCCGATGTTTATTATCTGCCCGCCGCCATGGGTACGCATATGCGGGATAACCGCCTTACAGCAGAGAAAGGCGCTCGTCAAATTACTATCCAATATGCGTGACCATTCCTCAAGCTCAGTATCGATGAGCGGCTTAAACAGAAAATCGCCGACGTTGTTCACCCATAGATCGATCCGCCCACCTGCACTAGCCCTGAAAAATAGCCCCTCAACCCCTGCGGGTGTGGTAACATCGGCCTTGACCAGGTCAACCCGCGCGGAAATGCCAGAAAGCTTAGTGTATACACTATCAGCGTTTGCGTCATCGCGCTTGTAATTTAAAACCAGTGAGAATCCATCAACGGCAAGGCGACGTGCAATAGCCTCCCCTATCCCCCTCGTCCCACCAGTGATCACGGCCCGCCGGTTATCCATCATTGTGCCCACGTTCCCTTACCACAACGGTCAGGTTGCGCAATCCGTTCGATAACAAGTGCTAGACGATCGAGCTCAGCAAAGGATAGGCTCTCCCCACGAGAGGTTGGGGCTATCCCAGCGGCACGAATTGCCCCTTTGAGCCGGTCTGGAGGGAGGATCCCGCGCAGCGCACTTCGGACCATCTTGCGCCGCTTTCCGTATAACCTCCGCACCATCGAGAAGAACACCTCTGGGGCAGCCGAAAACCGGGGACTTTCCAGAAACGACAGACGCCATAATATTGAGTCGACCGCGGGAACGGGATAGAAAGATCCTTTCGAAACACGCTTTATCATGTGGAAATCCGCGTATGCCCGTACAAGGACCCCCAAAGCTGTCCCAGCCGGACCGGGGCTGTTTTCTATCTTCTCCGCTACCTCACGCTGAGCGAGGAGAATCGCTGCTGAAATCGCCGTTCTGTGCTGGACGAGGTGTTTTAAAATCGGCGCTGTGATCCGGTAGGGGATGTTCCCCACGATCAACACCGGACACTCCTTGAATCTTGCGCTAATGTCGAAGTTGAGGATGTCCTGGCGCAATACTTCAACGTTATCAAGACCTCTCATGGTTCGCTTAAGAACAGCGGAAAGCCGCCGGTCGATCTCAACAGCGATGACCCCTCTGGCAACAGCGGCAAGCTCACGCGTCACGGTTCCCAGGCCGGCGCCAATCTCGAGGATCTCAACGGGGGCGTCCCGCCTGACCTCAGCGACGATTGTGTCCAGCACCGTGCGATCGACGAGAAAATTCTGTCCCAGACGGCTGCTCGGGCGAACCCCAGCCGAGCGGAGCAAAGAGGCTGCCGCTTTCCGCGATAATAGTTGGTTAACGGTCACTATGTCCGGTTATCCAGCCTGTAACCATATCCACAACCCTGGGATCGATCGGTTCATCAAGGTGACGGTAGGCAAGGTTTGGTTCTTCGGGGTGGTGGCGCAAAAGGTGATTTAAGTCGGGGATAAGATCGACAGTTACGTCAGAATTGCCCACCTCTTTCAGGGCAGAAGAAAGAAGCCCTGCTTCATCCGGGGGGACTTGAAGGTCCTTCCCTCCTTGGATGATCAACACTGGACACGTGACCTTGCGGATTGTCTCCAGTGGATCGTGTAGGAAGTGCTCTCGCAACCAGGAGAGCGACAATGCTGTAATCTCCTGGTATTTCTCCTGCGTGAGCCACGGCATCGCTCCTTTGAGGTCATCGAAGGAATAGTCAGACCACTCGCCCTCACTCGTGCGAACAAAATCGAGGTACTGATCCTCCTTGGCGAGTGTGGCCTGCACCTCCTCCTCGTTCTTCCCCGTGTCCCGGTTCAGTCCTTCGATCTGCCCGCGGATGATAAAGTCTAGCGAGTGGGCCGCCCCCGCGAGGAGGACGATCCCTGCAAGGTCCTCTTTTTCGGAGGCAATGATCGGTGCAAGGATCCCCCCTTCACTGTGCCCAACCAGAAAGCAGCGGCCCGCATCGATTCCCTTGGCCGATCGTAAGGTAGAGAGAGCGGCATTCGCATCGGAGAGGAGGTCCTCCATCGAGGCTTCTGCAAACGTCCCCCCACTCTTCCCCACTCCACGCTTATCGTAGCGCAGTGACCCCACACCTGCCTCGGCCAACGCGTGCGCCAGCTGGCGGTAGGCGCCCATCTTCAGGCCCGATGCGTTGCCATCGCGATCGACCGGTCCCGATCCATGGATGAACAACACGCCGGGAACAGACCCTGCCCCTCCCTCGGGGAGGGTAAGCGTTCCGACAAGGCTTATCTCGTCACTCATGAAGGTCACATTCTCCTCCCTTACACCAGGGGGGAGGGTGTCCTTTTTGTCGCTCTCCTCCACAAGTGAGATCCCTTCCGAGAAGAGGTCCGCGTTATAGGTCACTGTCGCTTGAGCCGGAATGAAGAGACCGACCAGCTGGTCGGTGTAGGTTACCAACGAGACTGAAAGATCGCCGAGCTGCAACCCATAGAGCTTCCCGGTGTAACGACTTCCCCCGGAGGCAAATTCGATTGTGTTTGGCCCGTCGAGGTGGGCAGGGAGCGATAGGAGGGCCTGCGGCACGGCTGCCGTGAAATCACGGTCAATTGCACCCACCTCTGCCGCGATCAATAACACCACATAGTGGCTGATTAAATTGTTGTCGAGGATGATCGTGTTCCGCTTATCCGGGATGTCCACCGATTGGTGTGCTGTGCCAGCCAGTACATCCATATGGAGTCCCTTGATCCCCATCTGTGCTGAGATCAATTGTGATCCGGATGGCGTATCCGCAGCTAGGTGATAGAGGACCGGCGTGAAATCCTGATCCAATTGATATTGTTGCGCAAGTGTGATCGTCTGATCACCGCTCGACAAGCTCGCTTCGGAAAGTAGCATATATCCCCCTTCCATGGAGAAAAAGAGGGTGTAGTCCTCCTCAACAATCGGTACCCCACCTTGTTCGAGTACGAAGTGTCCGGTGTCGATGAGCTCTCCTCGCTCAGTGGCCGGCGGTGGAGTGATAAGGCCGAACAGGATGATCACCCCGATCACCGCCAATACTATCAAGAGCTTGTGTTCCATCTTCCCTCCCTCACTTCCAGCGTGTCAGGATCTGCTCCCGGCGAAACACCTTAATAGCAAAGTATAGCACGACGATGCTTGCGACGATCAATACGGCCCCTTCGAGCCCGACGAGGAACAGGCTGACGAGCGTCTTCTTGCTCGAGTAGACGATCAACGGGACGATCCCCGGCAGGATAGCCAAGCTTGAAACCTGGTAAGCCGCGCGAGCGTCTGTGGCGCGTGAGGAGACGAGCAACGTCACCCCCACCGAGAACAGAGACAAAAACGGTGTGAGGCCGAAGATGGCGGCGATCCACGGGGGGGTAAGAACGTGCGGTGGGATGCCGCCAACGAGCGGGATCGAGACGCCCAGGAAGAGGCCGAAGCTTCCCCACGTCAGGACAAGAGCGGGGATCACGCTTGCCAGCGCCTTTGCCAGGAAGAGTTCCAGGTCGGAGATGGGGGTGGCGAGGAGCGGTTCCAGACTCCCTTGTTCCTTTTCCCCGATGATCGAATAGGCCGCGATGGCGAGCGGGATGACCGCAGGCAGGATGAGGAAGTACATCAACGCCGTGTTGAACAGGGCGATCTTTGCCCCAGGAACCTCGATCCCTCGCCCCTGGTAGACCATCACCTCTGCCGCACCGACCATGAACAACGGCAAAAATATCGCCCCGAACAAAATCATCTTATTGCGAAGAGACTCTCGCCATTCTTTTAAAAGGATCACGTTAAGCCGATGTATTGTTCTCCTCCATCAAGTCAAGATATAGATCCTCCAGTGAGACGCGCAATTCGTTGACAAACTGCACCTTGCCCCCCAGCTCGACAAGCCGCTTCACGAGGATCGGGTTCTCTTGCTCCGGATCGGAGAGGGAGACGACGAGGCTGTTACCCACTCGTTCGGTCTTCTTGATGAACGAAAGCTTGAGCGCGTCTTCGAGCCCGGGGCACGGATCGGCGAGGTGGATCACGGTGCGCCGTCCGTAGAGGCGCTCCTTCAATCCCTGGGGAGGACCGATGGCGACGAGCCGCGTGTTGAACAGGGCGATGCGGTCGCACAAGCGGTCGGCCTCATCGAGGTTGTGGGTGCACAAAAAGATCGTCCGTTCTTTCGTGCGCAGAGTCTCGATCAGGTCGCGCACCACCTTGGCCGCCTCTGGATCCAAGCTGGCAGTCGGTTCGTCCAAAAACAACACCTGGGGCTCATGGAGCATCGCCCGTGCAATGGCCAGCTTCTGACGCATCCCCTTGGAGAAGCCCCCGGCAAGATCGTCCCGGCGATCCCACAGCTCGAACAGGCGTAAATACCGTTCCGCACGCTTCCCTGGTTCGGGTACCCCGTACAGTTTGGCGAAGAAGAGGAGGTTATCTATGGCCGAGAGGCGTTTGTACAAACCTGGCGTCTCGGTGAGAACACCGACGTGCTCCCGGATCGCCCGGTTCTCACGCCCGAGGTGTAATCCGGCGACAGTCGCGGCACCGCTGCTTGGGGCGATCAGCGCCGCGAGCATGCGGATGGTCGTTGTCTTGCCAGCCCCATTCGGCCCGAGAAATCCGAAGATCTCCCCTTGCTCGACCTCGAGATCAAGGTCGTTTACTGCTACCAAGTCATCGAACCGGCGTGTCAGTCCTTGAGTTTTGATCATTTCATCTCCTCGTATTTGGAGTCCTCGATCTGCTCTCGGAGGCGATCCTTATGTGAGCGAAGAGGTGGCCCACTTTGAGGTATATCTTCTTTGAGGACCGATTGAGAGACCGTTTTCACAAGGCCGAGCTTCTTGGCGATGAACTTGAAGTTGATCGTGATCCCCAACGCCCAGGCGATGAACAGATGGTCTTTATCACTCCAAAATGGAAGTTCCATTCATCACTTCTTACATAAAGATCGGATAGAGTGGAAACAGGGAGGCAAAGACAAGAGAGACGACCGACATCAATTTGATGAGGATATCGAGCGATGGCCCCACCGTGTCCTTGAGCGGATCTCCCACGGTGTCAGCGGTCACCCCCGCCGCGTGGGCCTCAGAGTTCTTCCCTCCGTAGTTTCCTTCCTCGACGTACTTTTTAGCGTTGTCCATCGCGCCGCCGGAGTTGGCACAATAAATGGCGAGCTGGATCGCCGAGAGGAGCGCTCCGATGAGAAAACCACCCAACGCATAGCGGCCGAATATAAGTCCGAAGATGAGCGGGGTAAGAACGGCGAGCAGTGCCGGGAGAAACATCTTTCGCAGTCCTCCGTGGGCAGTGATGCTAATGCATCGCTTGTAGTCCGCTAGCTCCTCTCCAGAGAGGATCTTTGGATTCTGTTTTACCTGCCGGCGGATCTCCTGCACCAACAGCCCAGCAGTACGGCTCACCCCACGGATCAGCAAGGATGAGAATACGTATGGAACCATCGCCCCCAACATCAGCCCGGCGATGACGAATGCCCCTATCTGGATCACGTTACCGGAGGGGGAAAATGAAGCAGCGATCTGCCCCACGATGGGCAGTTGGGGCTGAATGACCTGCTCAGCGCTTCCGATGGCCGACCACATGAATGCGGCGATCAACGCCAGTGCGGCAAAGGCCGCTGAGCCGATGGCAAATCCCTTTCCAATGGCGGCTGTAGTGTTCCCGATCGAGTCAAGCGCGTCCGTGCGGTCCCGCACCTCCGGTGGCAATCCGGCCATGGTGGCAATCCCACCAGCATTATCGGCGATAGGCCCATAGGTATCCACCGAAACGGTCATGGCGACAAACGAGAGCATCCCCATCGCGGCAAAGGCGATCCCGAGCAGACTCCCCAATTGATAGGCACCGATTACGGCACCTGCGATGACGAGCACTGGAAACAAGGTACTCGCCATCCCCAATGCCATTCCCTCCGTTACCCCGACGGCTGGGCCTGACTGATATATTCGAGCCAGCTCACGGGTCGGTCTAAATTGGGTCGACGTATAGTACTCTGAGAAGAAGCCGATGGCGACCCCTGCCGCAAGGCCGAGGATGACCTCGTAGAGGATGTTTAACCCCAGCGGGGAGAGCCAGCAGAAAAGAAACGTTGTAATTGCCGTCAACACAGCCGCCAGGCGGGTCCCATTCATCAACACGGCCTGCATCCCCTCCTGACGACGGCTGAAGCGGATGTAAAAAATCGCGATGAAACTGGCAAAGATCCCACCGGCAACTATCAACAAGGGGGCGACGAGGACCCACCAGTAACTTGCCGCATCGAGCCCTGCACTTAAGCCCAGTTGGCGAACGATCCCCTGGATGCTCTCGTTTGCCCGTCCCACATAGATGTATAGGAACATGACTATCACTGAGATGATCGCACCGACAAAAGATTCCAGCAGATCAGCCCCCAACCCACCCACGTCGCCGACGTTGTCGCCGACGTTATCGGCTATCGTGGCCGGGTTACGCGGATCGTCCTCTGGAAGATGCATCTCCACCTTTCCCACCATATCCGCCGCCATATCAGCCGCCTTGGTGTAGATACCACCGCCGACCCGGTCGAACAACGCGACCAGGGATGCCCCCATTGAATAGGCACTGACCAGCAATGCCCCTTTGATGAAGTTAATCGGTGCACCCTCACCTCCAAACAGGCTGAATAACGGTTTTGTCTGGATATGAAGTGTGGCGGGATCGAACAGGTGCCGGAAAAGGACCATTACAATCACAAGGCCGATCAGGGCCAGCCCAGCAACGGAGAGGCCCATTACACTCCCACCGGAAAAGGCGACATTCAACGCGGCTTTGAACGAACTTCTCGCAGCGTGGGTCGTGCGCCCGTTGGAGTGCGTTGCCGCATTCATCCCGATGAACCCGGCCGCCATCGATAGGAGGGATCCGATCCAGAATGCAACAGCGATTTCCCAATAGAAGAGCACCCAAAGAACCACCCCGATTATCACCATGGTGATCGTCATCACCTTGGCCTCATCCAACATAAAGGTAAATGCACCCGAGCGAATGTGCCCCTGCAGCTCACGCATCTTCTCCGTTCCACGTGACTTACTTACAACCGAGCGATTGAACACGGCCGCACTCGCCAGAGCCAACACCGAAATTAAAGCCGGAATTATGATCAGCGCCGTCATATTATTACCATCACTCCTCTACTCTGTTGTTTTAATATAGTCTGGTTAATAAACGAATAAACATCAACCGCAAAGATCCCTTTAATCTTTTATCCCCCCTCTCCACAAAAAATCTGCTCATTGTAACATGCCAACAGAACCACTTCAAGCAATATGTCTAAATAAAGCCAATTCTATTAATATTTTCGGCCCATTATTCTATTCCAGTTCTTCATCAGGAACCGCAGACCTATGTCCTATTCCTTCCCGACAAACGGTCAACAACAAGCGCTCAATGGTTCTTCAATAGGCCCCAGACAACGGGTAATCTTAATCTAAGAAGAAATATACCGGAAAGGCACATTGTCTTTCTGGTTTAATTTGCGCTAACGTGTAACAGAAGTTATATTAGTGTCTTGGGTGAGAAAGGGACATAATGATCGGTCTGGGGACGAGACTGAAGAGATTCCGTTTGCAAAAGGGGTGGAGCAAACGAAGGGTAGCCAAGAGGCTCGATGTGTCACCCCCATCGATCAGTCGCTGGGAGAGCGGAGAGGCAAACCCGAATGACTATAACCGTTGCAAAATCGAGCGGCTTATAGGTGAAAATCACTCCGATTCGCCCCTTTCCCATATAGGGCAGGGACTAAAGCTTAGCCTGTCAAAACATCACATGGAGAGAGGCGGCTAGCCGATGACAAAGATCAACAAGCTGGTCATGAAGGGGTTTAAGTCATTCCAAAAGAAGACGGTGCTCCCATTCTTCGATGGGCTGACCGCAGTGGTGGGCGAGAACGGAGCTGGAAAATCTAACCTGTTCGATGCGATCACCTTCGTCATGGGCAGGCGCTCCTCTCAGTTACGTGCCGATCGCCTGGAGCAGTTGATCTTCAACGGGGGAGACAAACGCGGGCCGTCGGATTCCGCGGAGGTAATACTCCATCTGGACAACAGCGACAACGTATTCGATCCCTTTCTGGAAAATGGAGAGGCCCCGTTAGAGGTAAGGCTCAGCCGCCGCATTACTCATAGCTCTTCAACCTACTACTTCATGGGAAAGGCCTGCCCTCGGAAGATGATAGACGACATCCTGGAGGCCGCAAAGATCGACCCCGACGGTCAGCAGTTGATCGCGCAGGGAAGCGTCACTGACGTAATCAAAAGAAGTCCGATAAAACGTAGAGAGATAATCGACGAGATCTGTGGCATCTCAGCCTACGATAAGAGACGAGAAAAGGCTATCGCTGAGCTTAAACAGGTAAAATCGAGACTCAACACCCACCGAGTCGTCCTTGCCGAACGCAGACGCCGCCTGCTTTCCCTGGATAAGGAGAGGGCCGACGCCCTCCAGTTCCAGCGCCTCACCGCGGAACAGGGCAGGCTCGAGGAGTCAATCCACCATCAGAAAAGAAACGTAGCCATGGAGAAACTTGGCCGCGCCCAGGAGAAAAGAAGCGAGATCGCTGAATCAGTAAGCCAGCTGGAATCCACGGTGAAAAACCTTGATCTGGAAGTAGAAAACACAGAGTGGGCAATCGAAGGGATGGAGGAAAAGATGGGCGGTGAGGCGGAGATCTCCCTTGTCAAAGAGGTTGAACAAATCCGCTCACAGATCACTAACAGGCAGGGAGAGATAAACTTCAAGAGACAACAGGTACGAAATCTTGAGGAGATGATTAAAGAGGTGGCCCGGATCAAGGCCGAGGAGGCGGCCCGAGGCAGGACAGGCACGAAGAGAAATCGCGCGGTTGAGGCACTATTGAAGAGGAAACGTGGTGGGGTATATGGAACAGTGGAGGCCCTTGGTAGGCCGCATTCCGGATACGAGGTAGCCTTCGACGTTGCAGCCGGCGGGCACATAAACGATCTCATCGTCGATTCACGAGAGACCGCCATCGAGTGTATAAACTACTTGAAACAAAACCGGCTTGGCCGGGCTCGCCTCCTCCCATTGCGCCAACTTCTGACCCCACGCAAGAGCCTCGCCTCAGCCGATGCAGTGAAACTTCCAGGGGTAATCGGCTACGCCATCGATCTGGTCGATTTCGATGCCAAATACAAACGAGCATTCGAGTATGTCCTATACGACACCATCATCGCTGAAAGCCTGGAGGCACTACAGAACATCGAAGGGGTGAGGGCGGTCACCGTGGACGGGGATCTCCAGAGCAAGGGGGGGGCAATCACCGGTGGATGGCGACCTGGAAAGAAGCAAAAAGTTGCGGATACAAAGAAAGATGGGGGCTTCGATACCGCGGAGAAACGCCGGAAGATCTCCAAACTGAACAAAGAGATCAGACAGCTTGAAGATGAAGTGCACAAACTCGGGGCTAAACTGGAGACTAAAGGGGCTGAACTTGCGAAGAAAAAAGAGGAAACAAGCCTGATCAAGGGACAGGCAACGGGGAAAAACGAGCAATTGCACACCGCTCGGGAAAAACGTCGCAAGGCCTACCGCGAACTGGAGAACCTCCGCCGTTCGCTAAGCCGCTACGAACGAGAGGAGGCACAGGCAAAGACAGAACTGGAATCATTGGGAAAGGAAGGACATGATCCCTCCTATTATATTGAGGGCACACTATCCGTCCTTAGCCAACGGATAGAGAAAAACCGTAAACAGCTGAGGCTACTGGAACCGGTCAACATGCGGGCGATCGATGAATATGAACAGTACAAAAAAGATTTCGATCTATTCCGGGATAGGGTACATGCACTGGAGAGGGAAAAGCGGGAGATCGAATTGATGATAGGGCAGATAGAGAAGCGAAAACGTGAACACTTCTCAAATACCCTACAGGCAATCACCGTCCAGTTTAATCGCATCTTCTCGGAACTTTTCCAGGGGGGAAGTGCATCCCTTGAGCTAAAAGAGCCTGCCGACATCTCATCTGGCCTGTTGATAAAGGCTAACCTGCCAGACAAAGGGCCACATCTATTAGATTCGCTGTCAGGGGGTGAAAAGAGCCTTGTGGCGATAGCATTCATCCTCGCATTGCAGGACTACCAAAAGGCACCTTTTTTCATCCTGGACGAGATAGACGCTGCCCTTGACGTGTTAAACGCCAGTCGACTGTCCAACATACTCCAAACATACGCCAAGCGCATACAGGTGATAATTGTCTCACACAATGAGGAGACAATTCGTCAGGCCAATCGTGCATATGGTGTGACAATGAGTGATGGGGTCTCACAGGTATTGGCCCTTAACCTAAATTGAGAGGTCTATATGTATACAGCTACGGTTACGGATATCCCGATCGATGAACTGAACAAGGAAGACTGGGAAACCACGCTCAACCGGTTCACCGCGGATATGGATCCATGGGATATCGATATCACTGAGCTCGCACTTCGCTACCGACGTCACATTGCTGCCCTGCAGGAGCTCAGGCTCGAGATTCCCGGAAGGATGTTATTCACCTGCTCCGTTCTGCTACGAATGAAATCGGATGCCCTCCTGCAGCAAGGTGAGGTTAAGGGGCGGGACGAGTTGATGGGGGAATTGGAGGATACATTCGAGGCCGAGCCATGGTGGGATGAGCCGGATGAACCGGAAGAATTCAGCCTACCCCTTCACAGACGTCCGCGACGACGGGTGACCTTGAACGATTTACGAAGGGCTTTCCTGGCTGCAATGCGAGTAAAAAGGCGCAAAGCGCGCCGACTGATAAGCTATATACAGGGCGAGGAAGCCGGGGTATTTGAACATTTCCAGATCGGCGGTGCCAATATATATGATCAACTGAACTCACTGTTGGTAAAGATAAAGGAATTGCTGGCCGGGAGAAAGGTCCTAAGTTTCTTTAGATTACTCGACAGGGGCGACAAACGGGAGCGAATCAGCAAATTCATCGAGGTACTTCACCTTACAGCGCGAGGGGATATCACATGCCAGCAAGAGGAGTTCCTCGGCGATATCCTCATCCGTCTTGAAGGCTAATAAGGAAGGGTCCAATAATCCATGACAAAAGAATTCGATCGGGGCCTGATAGAGGCAGCACTATTCCTGTCGGACAAGCCGCTCGGGCGCCGCACGCTCGCCAAGCTCATCAAATCGGGGTCAACCGCCGATGTGGACCGACTATTAAACGAACTCAATGAAGAACTCAATTCACCCGAAAGGGGCATAGAGCTCTCATTCAAGGATGGACGGGCCATATTCCAGGTCAAAGGAAAGTATGTAGATGCCGTTGCCCATCTTGCCCCACACCAAGACATTCCACGCCCGGTATTACGTAGTCTGGCAATGATCGCTTATAATCATCCTATGACCCAGGCTGATTTGGTCAAGGCACGCGGGAACAAGGCCTACAAACATGTACAGGAGCTGATCGCACGCGGATTTATCCGCGCAGAGAAACACAAACGCACACTCCGGCTCAACGTAACAGAAGAGTTCCTCCGATACTTTGGGCTAAGAAGCGTGGAAGAGTTCCATCCTCAACCCAGCGTGGAGGCGGAAGAGGACGAATG
>JAYEMK010000064.1:45495-57611 GCA_034718095.1 Candidatus Bipolaricaulota bacterium
GAACATATAAACAGAGGTCATCAAAGCGTATACCGCTCGTAGTTGGTAAGGCCCCTTCCACACGAGTCGGTTGATCGCTATAATCATAAAAGGAGGTCGATTGCATTGACAAATTATGGTTGGTTAGTGATTTTAGGGATCATCGTGGCTGGATTCGCTATAGCAGCAATCCAACAGCCGGTCACAGAACCGGAGGGAATCGTCGAGGAGTTGTGGTATGATATCAGCCTATGCCAGGTGGAGAGGCCCGCCTGGGTTATAGATCGTTACAGTCCAAGAGATTCCTCGTCTCTAAGCGAGAGGGGGATGGATAAAACCGAGTATGAGAACGAATCGATTCTCATCAACTGGAATATGCAGCCATACGGTATCTCCTTCTCCCTGCGGAACAAAACTGACGCCCCGATCCGCATCATCTGGGAACAGGCAGCGCTGATCGGTTTTGAGAAAAAGAGCGCCTCCGTCACCCATCTCGACATGCCTCAAAAGACGGCATTTGACCCCCTCTTGCCCACAGTAGTCGCCAGTTGTACGCACATAGAGGATAAGATAATACCGTCGCGCAACATCGATTGGTCCTCCAGCGGTTGGAGAATAACGGATTCGTGGCTTCCGGTGAAGGCCAGCGGTGAGGAACTAAAGTCCGTGCGAGGTGTCTATTGCGGCAAACTCTTCTCCATCCTGTTACCGATTGAGGTGGAGGGCATCATCAACGACTATGTATTCACTTTCCGCATCAATGCTGTAGGCCAACTGTGATAACAATGACCGGATATGGACATCCGTAGCAGGTCATGGACGTTCTAATAGTTATGTAACGCCCATTACAGACAAACGGCCTCCATTATGATATGGTTAATAACTGAGTAGAAACCCCTCATCTTTTTCACCACCCGGAGAGGGCGGCCAGGCGATCTAACCTGGCCGCCCTATTCCACAAACAGCCACACAATAAGTTGGTTGACAAGATAGACTGCGGCCACCAGCATTGGATAGAGGATGAGAAGCGACAGGACAAACGGAAAGACCTGAAACATCCCCCTATCGGCTTTCCCTGGCCAGGAGAAGCCCTCTGCAAAGAGGTAGTCGAGCGGTGGCCGCGGATATGACCACCTCTCCCCTCCGCGAGAGAGCATGGTGATCAGCGCGCGAAATGGGGAGCGCTCAACGGCCAATCTTCGTAACAGCAGAAATATACCGATAAGGAAAACGATATATGTAATGAGCAGGATTCTCCCCGCTGTTGCCAGCATGTTGAATGAACCGTGGGTCACCACCGCGATCGCAAACCCTCCACCAATCCAGGCGAGCTGAGCTAAACGGCCCTGACAAAAACGGGCGTACCCGATCAAGTAGCCGGCCAGTCCATCGAACAGGATATGACCGGGGAAGGAGCGTGCCACGGTAATCGCCCCGAACACCTCATAGAAATGCACCGGATCACCGCTGATCCAGGATGGATAGGAGCTGCTAAAGATATACCAAAAGTCCTCATAGATCCCAAACCCCGCCCCTAAGATGCCAAAATAGATGACAAGATCCATTGGCTCAGCCACATCCGGGAAGCGAAGCCGCCAGATGACCCCGAACATCACGAGAAATTTTACCCCTTCTTCGATAAGCCCCGCACCTACATAGGCCGAAAATGGGGTCCCCATTCCCCCGGTAGTGAAGGTCAATCTGATAAGGGTCACCGGGATGACCGCTGCCATCCCCAGGGCGAACGTCAGCGTCACCGTGGTCGACGGTAGGCGCCGGTAAGGGTTGCTGTGGTAAAGAAAGAGGATGTAAAACAGAGATAGCCCCGAGGAGAGATAGATCGACCGCAGAAACAGGCTCATCGTGACACGATCTTAGGGGTATCGAGAATGCGAATCAATCGGCTCGCCCTTACAAGAACCCAAGGACGTAGTTGTAATAGAAGAAGAAGACAGGCAGAGCAAACAGGAGGCCGTCTATCCTGTCTAAAGCCCCGCCGTGACCGGGAAGGAAGCTCCCCGAATCCTTGACCTGAGCAGCGCGCTTCAGCTTCGACTCGAAGACGTCACCCAGCTGTACTGCCAACCCGACGAGGAATGAGGAGGCAAGGATGTGCGGAAAGCCTTCCCAGAAGGCAAACTGTCGCCACACCGGAGAGAACGAAGCCCCTATCGAGGCGCCGACGACGGTAAGTAGAAACCCCCCAATGATCCCTTCCCAGGTCTTCTTCGGGCTGACGCGGGGGAAGGCTTGGTGCCTTCCCAGCAAGCTCCCGATGAAGTAGGCGCCGGAGTCGTATCCCCAGACCATAAGGAGGATGACCAACGCGTGTGTTGCGCCCACATGCGGCCGATCGGCTGGGCCACTAATATAGATAAAGTAGAAGAAATGAAGGAGCCAGGGAATGTACAAAAGTCCGAATACCCCGGCTATCGTCTGCAGGAACCCCCTGCGATGGGGAACGCTGCGTAGGTAGCGCAGCACCTGATAGGCGATCGCTAAAAGAAGGACCGCGTCTCCGTAGCGCCCGTCAAAGATGACGTAGGCAAACATCAGGACCGGAATCCAAATTAAGAACTCCGGTGCGGCCAGCGGTACGTCCAGTCGTTTCATCAACTGCAGATACTCGATCCCGGCGGGGTAGGCGACGACGAGGATGAGAATTCCTACGATCCACGGCACCTCGTAGCGTGTCCCTACATAGAGGGTCCCAAAGACGATCCCTCCGGCGATGATCGCACTTGCAAGGCGCCTTAGAAATGTCATTATCCCTCCTTACCCACCGAAACGTCTCTCCCTCTCCTGAAAAGAGGAGATGGCCACGAGGAGATCCTCCGGGGCAAAATCGGGCCACAGGGTTTCGGTAAAGTACAGTTCAGCGTAGGCCGCCTGCCACAGGAGAAAGTTGGAGAGTCGCATCTCCCCGCTGGTGCGGATGACAAGGTCAGGGTCAGGGAGCCCATAGGTGTAGAGGAACCGTCGAAAGAGATTCTCATCGATCTCATCTGGGGAAACCCTTCCAGCAATTGCCTCTTCCGCCAGCTTGCGGCAGACACGCAGTATCTCCTGCTTGCTACCGTAGTTCAAGGCAACGTTTAACAGCAGCCGGTCGTTTACAGCTGTAGCCTCGATGGCACTAATAATCCGCCGTTTAAGCCATTCCGGTAACTTACCCACATCGCCGGAGATTCTTAGGCGCACCCCCGCGGCGATGAACTCATCCAGCTTATCTTTGATAAACCGATCCAGCAATTTCATTAAGAACTCGATCTCGGTCCGCGGCCGGCCCCAGTTCTCGGTGGAAAAGGCGAACAAGGTCAGGTTTTCCAGTCCAAGATCCGCTACAAAGCGAATTAACCGTTCCGCTGCCCTGGCCCCGGCCTGATGACCGGCGGTATGAGAAAGGCCACGTGCCTTCGCCCACCGGCCGTTCCCATCCATGATCAACGCCACATGCCGGGGAAGTCCTGCCTGCTTGACCTGCTCGATCAAGGACGTCACGAGGACCCCACCAGGCAAGGCCTGGCCTCTTTAACAACGGTGATGGATCCTGTAACCAAAAGCACATCCTCATTCTCAAGCCTTAAGCGGGCGATAGAGAGCCCTTCCTGTACACTATTCGCCGTGGTAACCACATTGCCAAGCCGCGCCGCGACCTGTGCCAGTTGCCCCACTGGGAGGGCACGTGGGCTGGTGGATTGGGTCACAGTGATGGAGCAAAAGTGGGGAAAAAGGCTGGCACACATGGGCTCTACCTCTTTGTCCGTGAGGACGCCAAATAGTAAGTGTCGTCGTCCTTTCTCAGGGACGATGCGCTGCATATCTTCCGCTACCGCCCGGATCGCGGGGAGGTTGTGCGCCCCATCGAGCACGATCCTCGGTTTATCCCCGAGGGGCTCAAACCGTCCTGGCCAGCGCACTGCAGCCAGACCACGCTGGATGGCTGAATTTGACAGGGAGAACCCACGATCCCGCAGTATCAGAACCGCCTCAAGAACGATCGCCAGGTTATCGCGTTGATATCCACCGAGAAGGGGAAGCTCGAGGATGGAAGGGAATCCCTTCCGCTGAACCTTATATGTAACCCCTCCCCATTCAAACCCATCCGGGACGATAAGACCTGGATCACAGCTCAGCAAAGGCGCACCAACGCGCTGGCATTCTCCCCTCACAACCCGCGCCGCCCCCGGCGATAGGGGACCAGCTAAAAACGGGACGGAGGCCCTGGATATCCCCACTTTTTCCCACGCAATCTTCTCCAGTGTGTCACCCAGAATCCCCAGGTGATCGCGATCTACGTTTGTGAGGATACTAAGGACCGGCCGCACGACGTTTGTCGCATCAAACCTACCCCCTAAGCCGACCTCGACCACGGCAAGATCGACAGCATTTATCGCAAAGTGCCGGAGGGCAATCCCTGTCAGGGCCTCAAACAGGGTGGGATGATCTTCCCCCCGTTCAAGGAATGGAACAATCTCCTCAACCGTATCCGCCAGCTCCTGTTCTCCTATCCATTCTTCGCCGATGCGGATACGGTCCCGAAAGTCGATCACCTCTGGAGATGTAAAGACCCCGACCCGATAGCCGGCGTGCCCAAATATGCTGGCCAGCATTGCAGCAACCGATCCTTTGCCATTCGTCCCCGCAATATGGACAGCGGCAAACTTTTCCTCAGGATGACCAAGGATGTCGATCAGGCGCGTGATCCGCGCAAGCCCCGGCTTCACCTCTAGAGCCGGAAGCCCTGTAAGAATACTGAGGGCTTTGCTGTAATCCATCTACCCTCCCAATGAGGCCAGGTTGGCCTCCAGTCGCTCTTTCTTGCCGGTAAGCTCCTCCTGCTTATCCCGTTCTTTAGCCACGACTGCAGCTGGGGCACGCTCAATAAAGGCCGGGTTTTCAAGGTTGTTTTTCACCTTCAAAAGGTCTACCTCGACCCTATTGCAGGCCCTCTGGAGTCGGGCGCGCTCCGCAGCCACATCGATCAACCCGGAAAGGGGGATGAATAGTTCAGCCTCGCTGAGCACCTGGCGAGCGGAATCGGGAGGAACCGACAAATCACGGCCCACTCTCACCGAACCCGCACCTGTGAGCGCACACAGTGCCTCATATTTTTCCTCTACCAGCCGTGAAAGCCCCTGCCGTTCAGTCCTCATAAGCACGGTAACCATAGACTGCTCCGGCACCCTTAGGGCGGAGCGAATCATCCGCACTGCCCTCACCACCTGTTTAAAGTCCTCCATCTCCTCTTCTGCAGCTATATCCCTTTCCCCAACCGATGGGAAGTTTGCTATGGAGATTGACACTGGTTCCTCACCGAGAAACTGCCAGATCTCCTCGCTGATAAAAGGAACGAATGGATGCAAAAGCTTCAAGATCTCCTTTAAAACGTAATAGAGGATCCCCTTTACCGCCCGATCTTGTCCTGAGGAGAGCCTAACCTTGGCCAACTCCAGGTACCAGTCGCAGAAGTCGTGCCAGATAAACGAGTACAGCCTCTCGCTTGCTATGTTGAAGTTGTAGGAGTCGAGGTTGTCGCGGATCTCCTCAATCGTCCATGCAAGGCGGGAGAGGATGAACCGGTCATCCAAATTTAAACCCCTTTTAGGGGATCCCGGCCGCTCATCCCCCAGCTTTAGAAGGACAAACCTTGCCATATTCCAGACCTTGTTCAAAAAGTTGCGACTGGCATCTATATCGCGCATTGATACACGCATTCCCCGCCCCTTGCAGCTTGACTGGGCCAGGGTGAACCGCAGCGCATCCATCCCATGGGTCTCCTTCACCTGCAGTGGATCGATGATATTCCCACGCGAGGAGCTCATCTTCATCCCTTTTTCATCCTCCAGCAACGGGGTAAAATAGACCTGACGAAATGGGACCTTCCCCAGAAAACGGATCCCCATCATGATCATCCGTGCCACCCAAAAGAAAATTATGTCAAATCCAGTGATCAAAAGTGAGGTCGGGTAGAAGTAGTCGAGCTCAGGGGTCTGCTCAGGCCACCCCATGACTGTGAACGGGAACAGCGCTGAACTGAACCAGGTGTCAAGGACGTCCGTATCCTGTCTGAGATTATCGCTACCACACTTGGAACAACGAGAGGGAGGCTCACGACTAACGATCATCTCCCCGCAGTCCTGGCAGTACCAGACAGGAATCTGATGTCCCCACCACAGTTGCCGGGATATGCACCAGTCCTTGATGTTCTCCATCCAGTCAAAGTAGAGTTTCTTCCAACGCCCGGGGATGAACTCTACCTCGTCGCTGCGCACTGCCTCGATCGCCGGGGCGGCGAGCTCAGCCATTGACACGAACCACTGCCGGGAGAGCCGGGGCTCCACCGGGGTATTACAGCGCTGGCAGTGCCCAATCGAGTGGGGATAGTTTTGCACAGATATAATGGACTCGGTCGCCTGTAGGTCTTCAACCACGCGGGCCCGCGCCTCTGCAACGGGGAGCCCTTCGTAAGGACCGGCATTCCCGTTCAAGGTCCCATCATCATTTAGGATGTTGATCGCGGGCAGGTCATACCGGCTCCCAATCTCGTAGTCAACCGGATCGTGGGCCGGGGTCACCTTGAGGATCCCTGTGCCAAACTCAGGATCGATCTCGGCTGCAGCGACGATGGGAAGCCCCCTCCCCACAAGCGGGAGGATGGCAGTCTCCCCGATCAGGTGGGCGTGTCTTTGATCATCGGGGTTCACCGCCACCGCCGTATCACCGAGCATCGTCTCCGGACGGGTGGTGGCGATCGCGATCGACTCAGTCGAATCCTTCAATGGATATAGTATTGTGTAAAGTCTCCCTTCCTCCAGGGCATGCTCGACCTCGATATCGGACAGGGCCGTCTGGCAACGTGGGCACCAGTTGATCATCCGTTCCCCACGATAGATCTTTCCTTCCTCGTACAGCTGTACAAATACCTCCCGCACAGCCCGGGAGAGCCCGGCATCGAGGGTAAACCGCTCCCGTCGCCAGTCGGGAGAGGTCCCAAGTGCCTTCATCTGGCGCTTTATATGACCACCATACTTATCTTTCCATTTCCAGACACGCCGGATGAACTCATCCCGACCCAGATCATGACGGGTGAGGTTCTCCTCTCTTATTTTCTTCTCAACCACGTTTTGGGTGGCGATACCGGCATGATCCATCCCGGGAAACCAACACGCATTATACCCATCCATCCGCTTGTAGCGAATGATGACATCGTGCAGTGTGTACTGCAGTGCATTGCCTATATGCAGCGCCGAGGTGATATTCGGCGGGGGGATAACCATTGAAAAGCGTTTTTCAACCGTATTATCTACTTCGGCATCGAAGAAGCCGCCCCCCTCCCAAAATTGATACAGCCTGTCTTCGACCCCGGATGGGTCATAGTGTTTGGGGAGTTTCATCATCCTCCTTTAATAACGGAAAATCATAGCAAATCGGTCATCATTGTACAAAGCAGGCTGCCAGGTCATACCCATGATTCCAGAGCGAGGTCAAAGTCAAAAAGCTCTCCCGCGGAGAAGAACAGTCCCAGTTCACGGCCCGCCGACTGGACGGAGTCGGACCCATGTACCAGGTTCATGGTAAGCCCGAGGCCAAAGTCGCCACGTATCGTCCCAGGGGCTGCCTGCTGTGGATTTGTGGCCCCTATGATCCTCCTTATAACCTCAACCGCGTTTATCCCCTCCACTGCCAGGACGACAATCGGGGAAGAGGTGATAAAATTTACCAGATCCCGGAAAAAAGGTTTTTCCGTGTGCTCTTGATAATGGCGGTTGGCCAGCCCCTCCTCCACCTGCAGCATCTTCATCCCCACGATCTTTAGACCCTTATCTTCGATGCGGGATATAATCCTGCCTATAAGCCGCCTTTGAACACAATCAGGTTTACACAACACAAGCGTACGCTGCATATTCATCGACGATACCTCCTAAGGGTTTCTAATATATCGCCTCCCTTCGACCTCCCTGATCAGGTCAGCCATCTGCAACCGAAGGAGGATATGGGCGGCTTCGGTAGGGGAAAAACCCCCATGGGAGATGATATCGTCAATGTGTACTGGTTCAAGGCCAATCCGCTCATACACCCCTCGTTCCTGCTCAGAAAGAGATGGTATCTTCGCCTGAGCCTGCTCGGCCGGCGGGTGAATAAGTGCTGACAGGTCGGGAAACTCGCCGATGATATCACCGGTATCTTCCACCAGCTTTGCCCCGTCCTTGATCAAACGGTTCGGACCGGTGCTCGCTGTGCTGGTCAAGTTACCAGGGACGGCAAACACCTCCCGGCCCTGTTCCAGGGCAAAGCGGGCCGTTATCAATGCCCCACTGCGCGCTGGGGCCTCAACCACCACCACTCCACGTGAAATACCCGACAGGATCCGATTCCGCTGTGGGAATGTCCACCTTGCTGGTCGCATATCGAGCGGGTACTCGGTCAACAGCGTCCCTGCCCCTTCTATCCGGCCCGCCAGCCCGCGGTTACTCGCCGGGTATAGGTGCCCGAACCCGGCCCCGAGCACCGCGACCGTGTGTGCAGAGGCCTTAAGCGCCCCCTTGTGAGCAGCGGTATCGATCCCCCCAGCCATCCCACTTACCACGATCAGCCCGAGTCTCCCCAGCCCGTAGGCAAGCCGGGAGGCAACCGCCCTGCCGTAACCGCTGCTGCGCCTTGTCCCCACGACGCCGATCGTGCGGGTTGTGTCAACATTTAAGTCCCCTTTCACATAGAGGACAGGGGGCGGGGTCTCAATCTCGCGCAACAGTGGGGGATACTCCGGATCGAGCAGGGTGACAAGCTGGATCCCTTTCTCCTCAGCATTCTCCAATTCCCTCTCCATCGCCTCATCACTGCGCTCACTTACTATCTGCGCCGCGACCGCCGCAAAGCCTGGCAACACAGCGATCTCAGCCTGCGTCGCCTCCCAGATAGCCTGCGTCGAAGGGAAATGGTCGAGCAAGATCGCCATTCGTCGGGGGTTGATATGGCGGATCAGGTTTAGTCCCACAAGATATTGACCCATCGTCCTGTTCATCACCCAAGATAGTAGGGGAAGAGGGCAATTGTGACAAGAGTTGGGTTGTGATCATCGGATCCTTTCGCTATGATCGTCCACGGTGAAAAGATGGCTATTTATCTATTTTTCTTTGCCTGTCTTGAGCTTGCGGGGTTGATAAAACTTGGCCAGACGATCGGGGCAGGCTCATTACTCGGGTTGATTCTCCTCACTGGGATCATCGGGATGCTCTGCCTCCGGCTCGGAGGGAGAGGGGCAATAATCCGCGTGATGACGGGGCTGGCACAAGAAAGGGTAACACTACAGCGGCTTGCACTCCGTCGCTCACTGTTCCCCATGTTTGCCGGTATCCTCCTTATAATCCCTGGGGTGCTGAGCGATCTAGTCGGGATAATCCTGATCGCCCTTTATCTGACCGGTAGAACTCGGCCTCAGCCCCCCTCACGGGAAAAAGGAGAGGTGATCGACATCGATTACCAGGTACATGAGGACTCGGACTGATAATGGATAAACGCAGCGATCAAATAAAGGACAAGCCCACCGATCCACCACCCTATCCATGAGGGGACCGTGAACATCGTAAATGGGACCCGTGCCAACTGTCCCACCGTCCAGATCAGCACATGTACAAGCCAGCCAAGCAACAGGACCACCCAGGGGAAAACTGGGGTCCACGCAGCAAGAAGTGACAACATCCCGGCCCACAACGTCACGGTAGCGAGCGGGATGACAACAAGGTTTGTGAACACCACAAGTGGGTAGATCGCGTTGAAGTAATAGGCAAGCACAGGGGCTGTTCCGGCCTGGGCCGCCGCAGACACGGCAATCAGGGTAAGCGGGTAACCAACGAGCCACTTTGGAAGGGAAATCCATTCCGTGAGGGCGTTAATCCTCTGCTGCACCGAGAATGGCGGGGCAAATACGAGCAGTATCGCCGCAGTTGCGGAGAAACTCAACTGAAAACCGACATCGAATATCGCGGTCGGCCTCACGGCGAGGATGAGGATCGCGGCAGCGGCCAAACCCTGAAACGAATTTACCCAACGACGCAGGATGATCCCCAGGTCGGCCAGCACGCTTCCAAAGGCGAGAAAGGCAAACAACAGGCTTGCCCGCAGCAGACTGACGCGTGGACCGACGATCCACAACACGGCGAGGATAGCGATCCCCACGATCGGATAGGTAAATATTGGCCGCAAACCGATAAGCCGGAGGCCAAACCATAGAAAGGCGAGGAATATCCCAAGGTGAAGCCCGGAGACCGCGAGCAGGTGCATAAGCCCGGTACGACGGAAGGCCCCCTCCACATCATCGGACAGTGCGGTACGATCCCCGAATAAAAGCCCGTGTACCAATCCAGCCTCTTCGGGACCGAGCTGCTTATCGAGCCGCTTCAGCAGCCATTGCCTCAGCCGATCACCCATCCGCAGAAAACGATTAGCCCCCTGTCCAATGTATTCCACATCCTCTTGTCCGTCGACCGCCATCGTAGCGAATATCCCCTGTCGTGCCAGATAGGCCCTGTAATCAAAATCGGGAAACTGTTCCGGGGCCTGTACGGGGCCCGTCAGCCTCAGCCGATCCCCATATAGGATCCTCACATCCTCCTCCGCAATATCTTGCAAAAACCAGGTCACCCTGATCCTCGCCGAAATATCGTCCGGGGCAACGGTAAAAAAAAGGTAGCCATCCCCCAAACTCGGGTAGGAGACAACCGTCCCCGTGACCTGATACAGGTGAGCCGCCCGCCGGTACAGTGACTGAGCCGGGGCCCTTACCGATTGAAATCTGATAAGCCCAAATACGGCAATCGGGAGCAAGAGCCCGATGAGGGCCCGGCGGGAGAATCGGGAGAGGATGATAAACAAAAGCGCACTCGCAAGGGCGATCCAAAACAAAAACGAGGGCTCGATCCCCCCTGGGATCAGCCTCCCGATGATGATCCCCGATGAAAAAGCGGCTGCAATAGCGAGAATAGGATACTTCATCGTCCCCAGGATACCGGGGGATGGGCTGACTTGCCAGGGGGTGGCTTGATCCATATAATAGTGGTGGTTCATTGACATGGGGGTGATCGGCTTCGACGGTGTCATTGAAGCGAGGCTGCAAGCGGAGCGTTTGCCAACTCCTAAAACTGGCGAGCTAAACAATTAAATGCGGACAACGAATTCGCATTAGCTACTTCTCTAAATTAGAGAAGGCCGTCTGCTGGGGCCTCTCGCTGTCCCCAACCAGGCGTCACATAGGCGAGTATATCGCGTCTCTTACTTCCGGGGATGCGATGAATTCCAGGAAGTGTAGGTGTGTATCATCCTGTCCGTGGGAGGATTCATACCGAATGTAAAGCACGGTCTAAGCTTGTAGATGTTGAGTGAAGGTTTCACCGGACGCGGGTTCGAATCCCGCCACCTCCACCAGATAAACAAGGGGATCGCTGATGATTATCCCGGTCCCCTGTTTTCTTTCAGGCAGAGAAGCCAGCGATATCCTTTACTATTTCAGTACACCGTTGTCCTCCCCGTTAAAGGAGGCAGGAGGGCAAAAACATGGAATTTAGAGACTACGATCCCGAGAAAGACATAAAGACCGTGGCCCGCATATGGCGTGAGATCGGTTGGATAGAGAAGAAGGGGCACGAAGAGGCGATGCAGGCCATCTTGAAAAGTGGACATTGCACGGTCGCTACAGTTAACGATGCCGCCGAATCCATGGCCAACACAACCCCTGGAACCATGCGATATCTGAATGAGGATCTGTACGCGTGCTTTATCACCGGTGTTGCCACCAGTCGCGTGGCTCGCAGGCAGGGATTGGCAGCTCGTCTGACAGCGCACACCCTGGCCTTGGCGGCTGCGGAGGGTGCCAAGGTCGCCTTTATCAGCGTATTCGACCAGGGCTACTACAATCAGCTGGGGTTTGGTAATGGGACCTACGTACACTGGTACACCTTTGATCCAGCCGGTCTCAATATCGAACACCGACCCGGTATACCTATTCGCCTCACGGTGGAGGATTGGGAAAAGATACATCGTGCGCGCCTAGGCCGCATCCGACGACATGGTGCCTGCTCACTATTGAGCCCACAAAATACCAAGGCCGAGATGATCTTAAGTGAAAACGGATTCGGCCT
>JAYEMK010000064.1:57711-59887 GCA_034718095.1 Candidatus Bipolaricaulota bacterium
AAGGCACGCCGAATCACCAGCAGATCAAAACACGAAAACCGGATGGATGCGGCTGCCTACTGGCAGGCGAGAATCATTGACCTTACAGAGTGCCTGGAACAGACCCACCTCCCCGGCGGGACAGTGAATTTCAACCTTGTATTGACAGACCCGATCGAGCGACTACTCGGAAGGGAGGATAAATGGCGGGGGATCTCCGGGAATTACGTCGTCACCCTTGGCCCCAGCTCGTGTGCCATCCCCGGCAATAAGGAGGGTCTCCCTACCCTGAAGGCATCGGTCAACGCATTCACCCGTCTGTGGCTAGGGGTACGTCCCGCCAGTGGACTGGCCTGGACCGATAGGCTCTCCGGCCCCCCCGAGCTCCTCCAGCGTTTAGATGCCGTTCTTTGCCCCCCTCAGCCGGTCATAGACTGGGATTTTTAGAGAAACATGTAGGATTTGCTGCCTGATGAGACCCTTCTAGGCCGCCTCCTACAACAGGCCCTGTACTAAAAATACTCCTCCATTCTGTCAAATGCCTTATTGATTGTCTCCTCAGGGACGCAGAAAGACATTCGTAGATGGGATTCGCCCTTAAAGGCCACACCAGGGGTGGTGGAAACATGTGCCTCCTTTAAGAGGCGTTTTGCGAAGGTGAGTGAATCCCTGCCTTCGCTCAGCATTATTGCCGGAAACATCAGGTATGAGCCTTTTGGGGTCTGATATTTAAATACGTGGCCTAACCGATCCAGCCGGCTGCACATCAAATCCCGTGCATTCTTGTAGTGCATGCGAAAGGCACTGACACACTCTTGTGAACCTCTAAGTGCACCAAGCGCCGCATATTGTGAAATCACGGGTGCACAGATTGCAAAAGGTATATGTGCCTTTTTAATCTGTGATGTCATCCCCTTCGAGGCGTGGACATACCCAACCCTCCATCCCGTCATTGCATAGGTCTTAGTAAAGGTAAATGCGCTAATAACTCGTTCTTTCATCCCAGGGAATGAGGCTATACTGTAGTGCCTGTGCCCATCGAAGGTGAAATACTCATATGCCTCATCGGTGATAACAATCAGGTTGTTTTTACGGGCAATCTCAGCGAGGGCCTCCAGCTCTTCATGAGAATAGACTGAGCCTGTGGGGTTATTAGGATCGCTGAACAAAATAGCCTTTGTCTTCTTGGTGACGGCATCATTTATTCTATCAATATCCAGACTGAACCCGTCTTTCTCAATCGTGGGGATACAAACAGGCGTACCGGAGGCCAGCATAACCTGCTTGATATGCGTGGCATATCCAGGAATGGGGATGATTACCTCATCCCCAGGATCAATAACAGCCATCACCGAGGCAGAAAGACCCTCTATTGCCCCCACGGTAACGATTATTTCCTCGGGAGACGCCGCAATATTATTCACCGCCTTTAATTTTTTGGCTATCTCCGCCCGCAATTCATAAATACCGGCCGGCTCAGAATACCCACCTGTCTTCCCCCCCTCTATCGCCTTGATAGCTGCCGCCTTTATATGGTCCGGGACACCAGAGGTAGGCTTTGCCCACGACAGAAAGGCCACATCACCCACCTCTTTCGACAGACGGGTCATCTCATGGATGGCAGACTTCGACATCTGCGAAACACGATTTGAAATCTGCATTGTCATACTTTCCTTCTTGACCACGCTAAACCCCTTTCAAGATAATACATCGTTTCAATAAAAAAATATCCTCCGTACTGTTCCTGGTTTACAGTGACTATATGTCTCTAGAGGAGGTATTTCAACTCGTTGCCGATCACAAATCTCATAAACCCTTAATGTAAACCATATATCACGAATCTCACGAATTAACTGATCACAAATTGCACGAATCATTCAGATAATTTCTGGCTCTTTGTCGTTTCGCCTGCCTGCAGCAGGCAGGAGTGGGCAACTAAAGAGAAATGGTCAGGCCCTGAGACCCTCACCGAGGCACAAAACTGTTTCACCACGAAGGACACGAAGAGGTCAGAGGACAAAGCGCTTGATCCCACTCCTAAGCCTGGTGACATTGAAGTTCATCAGGAGCCATTCTTCGTGTCCTTCGTGCTCTTCGTGGTGAATTGTTTTGGCTCTTCGTCGTTTCGGGTGGGTAGCATTTCCTCGTTGGTTGTTTACTACCACAGCAGACAATAGGGTTCACACTCCAGATTTTT
>JAYEMK010000065.1:0-2423 GCA_034718095.1 Candidatus Bipolaricaulota bacterium
TAACCGGCGGCAGGATAGAGGTTCGCGCAGAGAAGTGGAAATTCCGCCTGTGCGGACAGCTCGGCCTCTCTAAGGACGTGTTGTGGCGCCCGCGGTTGACAGGTAATCTAGTTCGAGCTTTTATTCGACAAATGTCCCGAAAAAACCTCCCCTTCTACCTTACATTTACCAATGATGATAAGACGCCGAAATGTGGTCCCCGGCACGAGAAGACGGGTGACGCGGGGCACAATACTTCAAAGATTGAGTGGATGGGGCCGGGCTGGAGGGGTGATCCTGATTGCAACGGTCGTGGCGTTGCTCTGCCTTCTCTATCTATGGCAGGGGGCCAGGATCCGCGAACTGACCGCTCAAGTGGAGGGTATACGCGAGGAGTCAGTCGCCATCGGAGAGGTAAACCGCTGGTTGGAATTCCAGATCGGGAAGGCATTCTCACTTGAACGGGTCGCTCGGATAGCACGTGATAGGCTGGGGATGGTAGAACCGACCGATATCCATTATGTTAAGTTACGGATCGAGGGATAGCGAGTCGAGGTCCAACCACAGACGGGTGCGGTTTCTTATCATCTTTCTCGCCGCGCTTGTCCTGCTTCTCATCGGCCGCCTCATTCAGCTCCAGGTGGTGGAACACGAGAGCTGGGCGGCCGCTGCCGACGCGGTCCAGGAAAGGATACTCGAACTACCGCCGCAGAGAGGGACCATCTACGATTGCCAGGGCGAACCACTCGCGTTCGATGTAAAAGCGGTATCAATCGCCATCGACAGCTTCAACATGACAAAGCCAGAGACGATAATCTCCATCCTTCAAAAACGGCTTTCTCTACCCATGGAGGGGCTTAAGGAGCTGATCTACCGTCCCAGCTATTTCACCTGGATAAAACGCGAGGTTGAGCTGGAAACCGCCCAGAAGATCGAACAGGAGGCGGCCGCTGCGGATGCCTTCGGGTTGATCTTCATCGACACCTGGAGCCGCTGTTATCCCCAGGGCAATCTGGCATCGAACGTCATCGGTTTTGTCGGGGTTGACAGACATGGATTGGAGGGGATCGAGCTGGCATTCGACGATGATCTCGCTGGACAGCCAGCGCAGATACGCGTATTGCGCGGTGCTGACGGGCGAACCTATTTTACAGAGACCCTTCGAGAAGAGGTACCGGGGGAAGATCTCTATCTCACCATCGATAGCCGATTACAGTTTATCTGTGAGGAGGAGATCGAACGAGGCGTAGCCAGATTCAGGGCAAATACCGGATTTATCATCCTGCTTGACCCGAATAGTGGGCAGGTTTTGGCGATGGCCCAGGGTAGGCGGTACGATCTCAACGATTATTCCCTATCTTCAACTGCCGCCCGCAAGAACCTGGCGATCAATATGCTGTTTGAACCAGGCTCCTCGTTTAAGGCGATGAGCGGCCTGGCTGCGATTGAGTACGGGGTCGTCAACCCGGATGACCTGTTCAACGGAAACGATGGGATCCGCGTTGCCGGGCACGTCATTCACAACTCGGGGTATGAGTCATTCGGCACGGTCTCCTTCGCTGAGATCATCGAACATTCAATCAACACCGGCATGATCCGGGTCGCTGAGAGATTGGGACAGGAGAGACTCCATCGCTTTCTCGTCGAACTCGGGTTCGGACAGAAAACAGGGATTTCCCTCCCCGGAGAGGAGAATGGGATCCTCCGCCCGGTGGAAGACTGGTCCAAACTTGCGCTTGCCTCAACCTCCATCGGGCAATCGGTGGGGGTGACAGGGATCCAGTTGATACGTGGGATGGCTGCGGTGGCAAACGGTGGACGGCTGCTTGTGCCATATATCGTCAGACAAGGTGATGCAGAGAACACCACGCTGCTGCGCAGGATCGCCTCAGAGAAAAGTTCGGAAACCATGTGTAGGCTGTTACAGCGGGTGGTTGAGAGTGGAACCGGTACTCGAGCCGCGATTCCCGGGTTCAACGTCGCTGGAAAGACGGGGACAGCACAGAAAGCGGTGCCTGGCCAAGGCTACATAAAGGGGAAATATACCTCGCTCTTTGCCGGTTTCTTCCCGGTGCAGGCGCCGACCTATTTGGGGCTTGTCGTCCTGGATGAGGTTAAGACCACCCCGGTGTGGGGGGGATACACGGCGGGACAGATATTCAGTGAGGTTGGGACGCGCATTGTAAATATCGAGCACCTGGCACCGGTCCTCACTTGGATCAGCGGTGAAGATAAATAGCAAGAAGCGATAGGTCGGCCTGCGAAATCCCAGGGATCCGCGTGGCCTGACCGAAGGAGTGGGGGCGCACCTTGTTTAATCTCTCCCTCCCTTCGGTTGATAGGCTGGACAGTTCGTTGTAATCAAGCTCGACTGGGATCAGAAGCCCCTCCATATTACACAGTCGATGAATCTCCCGCTCTTGATGGGCGAGGTACCCCTCGTA
>JAYEMK010000065.1:2523-4530 GCA_034718095.1 Candidatus Bipolaricaulota bacterium
CAGTCCGGCTATGCTGTGTACGATGCGCTCCTGGATCTGTGGAGGGAAAGCGGTGTAAATCCCCTGCAGATAGACCTCGGCTGAATCGCGCCCCTCCGGTTCCAGGAATACCTTGTGTTGGGTACGCTGTGGAAATTTGACGATCTTGGCCTCCAGGGATGGGCAGTGTCGTGGTCCCTCTCCCGTGATCAGGCCGTTATAATTCGGGCTTAGACGGATGTTCTCTTTGATAATGGCATGTGTCTTTGGGTTCGTGTGGGTGAGATAGACAGGGCAGTCCTGCGGTAGGACGACCGGCTCATCCCGGAACGAGAATGCAAGCGGGTTTCTGCTCGAATCCTGCCGTTTGAGCCCGGAGGTATCGATTGAGTTACGATTGACCCGCGGGGTGGTCCCGGTGTGCATCCGATCCAGTTTGATCCCCAGCCCACGTAAAGAATCGGCGAGGGAGGTTGCCGGCGGCTCCCCACTACGGCCAGCCGGATACGAGAGCTCGCCCAATACCACCTTTCCTTCCAGGAAAGTACCCGCAGCGATGATTATCGCCTTTGTCTTGATCTCTAGCCCTTCGCGCAGGCGAACCCCGGTGATACGGCAGGCAGTAAGTTTGATTTCCTCTGCCATTCCCTCGATAAGGTCGAGATTTTCTGCCTCCTCGAGGACCTGCTTCCAGCGTAGTTTGTAGCGAACACGATCGGTCTGGGCACGGCGGACCTGCATCGCTTTTCCCTTGCTGGTGAGAAGCAGCCTTACGTTTATCATTGCCAGGTCTGTGATCCGTGCTATTTCCCCGCCCAGAGCATCTATCTCCCTGACAAGTTGTGACTTCCCCGGTCCACCAATGGCCGGGTTGCACGGCATCTTCCCCACCTCTGAGAGATTGATCGTCACCAGGGCAGTAGTTACCCCAATTCGGCTGGCTGCCAGGGCCGCCTCACAGCCTGCGTGGCCGGCCCCTATTACCACCAGATCGTACTTTCTCATCAATCCAACTTCGGCATTTTCTGGAACAGCTGCATAAATTCGATGGGGATAGGAAAGACGATGGTGGAGGCGTTTTCGGCCGAGATGTCAACCAGTGTCTGCAGGAAACGAAGCTGCAGGGCAGCCGGGTTCTGCTGGATGATCTTCGCGGCATCGGAGAGCTTGGTCGCTGCCTGTAGCTCACCCTCGGCGTTGATGATCTTGGCCCGGCGTTCACGCTCCGCCTCTGCCTGGCGGGCAATCGCACGCTGCATCTCCCCGGGGATCTTGACGTCCTTTATCTCCACCGATCTTACCTTGATCCCCCACGGATCTGTTTGCTCGTCGATTATCTCCTGCAACTGCAGGTTGATTCTCTCCCGCTCCCCCAGTACCTGGTCGAGCTCCACTCCACCGAGGACACTGCGCAGCGTGGTCATCGCGATCTGCCGCGTCGCTTCGAGATAATTTTCCACCTCGACCACGGCGGCGTTAGGGTCCATCACCCGGAAGAAGAGGACGGCGTTGACGTTCGTCGTCACGTTGTCCTTGGTGATGACTTCCTGCGGCGGGACATCGAGGGCCACCGTACGCAGGCTGATCTTTACCATCTTATCCACAATTGGGATGATGAGGAAGATCCCCGGGCCCTTCGCCCCGACCAATCTCCCCAGCCGGAAGATCACGCCGCGCTCGTATTCCCGCACGATCTTAATTGCGCTCATCAAGAAAAGGACAACCAAGGCAGCGATTGCTGCAATCATTATTGCCATCTGATATCTCCTCCTTTTTTTCTCCTTACCTGATCATAGATTGACGGCCCAAAAAAGTCAATCGTTTAGGCTCCTCGCTGTTTGGAGTGGGTAATGTCTTCTCGTTGGCTGTTTGGCCTACCACAAAGCGCTTAGCTGTCATCGTCTATTCCTCTCAACCCAACAAACCCAATGAACTCAACCGGCAGTAGTATTCACACTTCGGATTGTTTCACCACGAAGGACACTTGGGGGGTGTAGTAACCGATCCTGTTTACTACACTCCCCGAGG
>JAYEMK010000066.1:0-14435 GCA_034718095.1 Candidatus Bipolaricaulota bacterium
TTTCTGCCACTCTGTTAATTGTTTTATTGCATTTGCGAACAGAGGTTTGAGGTTTCGCACCATTCTCCCGCAGTTGAATACTGCTTAAATTCCCTCCGTTTCATAAATGGTGCGATCTCCTCTTGCATTCTCCGTAGACTTTCCTCTGCTTCAAGAAATCGTTGTGCCTCTTTCTTTGTAAGGCTTTTGCCATGTTTCGCTTTCTCGGTCATTTTCCCTCCTCCTTTTTGATTGTGGCAGTAAATGAATGCTCATAGCTCTCAATACACTTTGCAGCTTTTGTCGACACAAGGTTATCTGTCCTAATATACAATTCATAGAGCAATTCCCAAAATCTTCCCCTTGTATCCTCTAACTTAATTGTCAGACCACTCCCTAAAGCCTCTTTTGCGTAAATTGGTCTACCATGAGCTTTTGTTTCCTTAGGATTTAGGAAAATCTCTATCTTATCCCTTATATCGTCTTCACTTACCTCCTTCATCATGCCAGTACTAAGACTCCTTATCGCGATATCTTCCGACAAGGAAATAGCTGCTCTAAACTCCTTGATTTCTCTTTCATCATAATGCGCTAGTTGCTGTAAATACGGTTGCAAATTGCCCTTTTCCTTCACGGCTTTTTCAAACAATCCATCGTAACTCTCAACAACATTATATAACGAAAACCTCTTTACTACATCCTTCTCGGACGTGGTAAGTTGGGGGCCAATGGGCCCCAATTCTGATGTCCCGCCCATAATAATCTTGCTTGCGCCAAAGCAAATCATGGTAGCAGCCGATTTTGCTTTACTTGGCACGAGAGCCCAATATTCACCTGTTCCACTATAATTACGGCAAATGTTTATTATCCGTTCAGCTGTTACACCAAGGCCACCAGGGGAGCTTATCATTAAAGCTAGCCCCTTCGATAAATCCATTTTCTGCAGAACCCCTTCTAACATATCGGCGTCTGTATCTTCAATCATAACAGGAAACTTGAAGCTGGTGACAAAAGAAACAACGGGCCTCTTTAGCTCTTTTTCCAGCTCAGCAAAGATCCTCTGCCGAGTTTCAGGGCCCTGCCCTTGTTCAGTCATAACCTGTTTTATAACAGGATTCGGAGCTCCTTTTGACACTTAGATCAACTCCTATTCACCCATGAAATTTCAATAAGAAGCCAATGATAGCCGGTTTCAATGAAAATATACTCACGTTTTACTGCTCAGTTTGAGCCTCTCCTTTTATCCCTATCTCTGGACGAAACATACTCCTACCTATATTAAAGCGCGTTTCTGTACAATATCTGGCAAAGTTAACTACTTGAAGCCCTTTGCTCCACCATATCCCCCGTAATCTTATATATAAATCAGGATAGTATCACTTCTCCTCTCTGTCAAGCCGACTCAACGCTAGACATAGAGTCCGACGCCACGAAAAAAGTGCCTCGCGTAGCGTGCTCATACGTCTGTCAACTCAATCGGAAACAGTTTTTCTTCCACATTCGGATAGAGCTCGTCGATGGAGGATTGGATATCGATGGTCCTGGCAAGGGCGGTGACGATGTGGCAGTAGGTTCTTATCTCATCGAGAGAGAGGAGGCGGTCTTTGCGGTCCTTAAGCCATTTGTGGCACACCTGGTAACCGCCGATCCGGTATTCCCATACCTGGGGTGAAACGCCCTCGAAATACTGGCCGGGATTGATATACACCCGCTGGGTGTCCAGATCGTATCGGAGGTTCTTCTTGCCGGTCCGTAATATGTCATCCCCCTTACCCTGAAAGCGGACGATCGGTGGATCGAGCTCCGAGGAGCGAAGGAGGTGAACATCCACCAGCTGTTTCCCCAGTGCAGACAGCGCTTTGAACAGCTCGAAATCTACAGTGAAGGGGATTTTGGGGAAGTCAATCTTGAGGAATTGCGCGTTCTTTTCACGATAAGTTGGGGCATAAAGAACGGCGTAGATGTAGTGGAAGATTTCCTCGGGGAAGGGCTTTTGGCCGTAGGCGTGGGCCAGAGCAGATACCACTACAGGATTCAGATTGGGCCGCCGCTCTGCAGTCTCGTGTGTAAGTAGGTCGCGCCAATCAGTGACAGGGTATAGGTAAAGAGGAAACTGGTAACCACTTCCGAATCTCCCCGCAACATCAATATTGTTAAAATTCGTAACATCCTCTGCAACGAGTGCATGTCGAAAATCCGATACAACTTGCCGAGATACAAGCAGTGCTAAGTTCTCCCCCGCCAGCATATGCCGCATGACTTCTTCGCGACCGCGTTCAATCACTGCAGAATGGTAGAACAGCCATCGTACATCAAACGGCCGATATAAACACCGCACAATCTTGTCTTCCCAATTCTTATCTTGCCCAATAGCCTGACGCGCTTTCTTTAGACTCCATGCATGCGAGTCCCTTAATTTGAACGTTTCCCGGACAACATCCTCGGGAAGATTAGGGTCAAGAAAGGTCCGGATGCGGCGTTTTAGCACCTCCCGGTCAAAGTCGAACACGAACCGGTCCCGTGAGGTGACGATGCCTACGCTGTTGACGGGAAAGATATCGGTCACCTTGACAAACTGGTTGTAGCGTTCGAGGACTTCCGTATCCTGGGGAACGAAGAGGTAAAACTCTGTCCGAGGCTGAATCTCCTGCCAGCCGGTGGTCTCACAGCCGTGTTCGGAAAGCCAGGCGTACTTCTTCTCTCTCAGGCCCCAGAGGTCGGCGTGGTACACCTTGGCTTTTCTCTCTTTGTTGGTCATATCTCTATCCCAACCCCTTTGACCTCGTCGCCGACGAAACTCCCCTCTCGCCGAGCGGCAAATTCTTCGGCGGTGAACCCCCAGGCCTGTATCGGCTCCATGATTCTCGCCGCCGCTATCCCCAAGATCTCCAGTCTCTCCCGCAGGTTCATGTCAACGAAAGCCTCCGAAATCACCACGACATCGACGTCGCTGTGTTCGCCCGCCCTTCCCTGGGCATGGGAGCCAAAAACGATGACCCTTTCAGGGTTTATCCCAAGGTGCTTCAGCATCTCCTTGTACCTGTCTAGGGTTTCAATTGTCTTGTTATCCATCGCACAACTTCTCCCGATCTTCTGAGGTATTCCTCGGCCACTTCTTCAGTATACACCCGTACGGTCTCCAAAAAATCCTCCGGATACCTTGTGGCCACGCTCGCGTTGTTCAACTTGCCCAGGAAGTCAAGCAACCCCCCTGGGGGAACTAGTTCGCTAAGCTTAAGAAGCCCGATCAAATCGTGGGTCTTGGGAGGAGTTCTCCCTGTGGCCTCGTGAATCTTGGCCTTAAGAGCCTTTTCAACTGTCAGATGGCAAAGGAACACCGTGTAGAGGTAGCGACCGATTTGCAGCATGGATCCGGCCGTCTCGAGATCATATTCGGCTGATTCCAGCCAGTTCTTAATTTCCTTTTCCATGGCCATATTTCAGGAAAAGAGCGATCGCCACGCCCTGACGGATATCGAACACGTTCTCGTCCTCGGTGCCATCAGGACAAGTCTCTTTCTTCAGGGAGTTGCCGTGAAGGTCGAGGACGTAGATCTCGTCAAAAGCATTCATCAAGTGCTGACGCATCCCTCGGAAGGTCGGATTGTCCAGATAGGAGTGGTTGGTGATCATCCCGACCACGCCCTCACCGGCCTGGGTGATCTTCCACTCGGCAAAGCGGAGGAACTTCACGTAGTCATCCTGAAGCCATTTTGGATTCCTTTCCCTCAGAGGCTTTCCATCTACCTGCTTATAGTCCTCAATCAGTCCACGGATCCAGGGGCCTTTGTTGACCGAATGACCGGAATAAGGCGGATTCCCGAGGATGACCAGGATAGGTCTACCGCGTTTCACCTCCCCGGCCAGATGAGATTCATCAGCCAAGGAAGACAGCCCGGGAAGTTTCGCCTCAGCGAGTTCCTCCATCTCCAGTGTGTTTGTGAGGTAAAACTTGACCCGCTCTTGAGGTTTTAACCGATATCCCAGCTCCTCCAGGAAGAAGGCCATCTTGAGGTGTCCGATCGCATACGGGGCCATCATCAGCTCGAAGGCGTAGAAGTTTTGCAGGATGTGATCGTGCAGGAAGCTCCCTCGACTGCCCTCGCCGTACTTCTTCACGAACTCCTCCATTGCCACCTGGGCCGCCCTGGCGACGAAGGTCATCGTACCTGCGGCAGGGTCGAGAAGGGTTACATCGGCCGCGGCGAGACCATCTGGCTTTTCAAATTCTTCCTTCAGGATCGTGTGGAGTGAGCGGACGATGTAGGAGACGACAGATTCTGGGGTATAGTAGACGCCGCGACGCTCCCGCTCGGCAGGGTTGTACTTGGTCAGAAATGTCTCATAGAAATGGACGATCGGGTCAGCCCCCTTACCTTCGTGGAAGTAACGGTGGAGGATACCCCGCACATCGGCCACTGCCAGCACCTCGGCGATGTCATCCACAATGCACTCAAGAGAGTTCGGAAGATCACCCAGGGAGATGTAGCGGAAGATATCGCGCAGGATCCCGATGGTGTGAGGGATTGTATCAAAGGCCGCCCGGCGATGAAACTCCGTACCGGCCCGCACCCGGGCTGCAAACAGGCCATAGGTAATAGTCTGAGCATAGAGATCGGCAAAATCCTCTGGGGTAAGGGTACCGATAAGATACTGTTTGAACGCCTCGTAGAAACCGAGCAGGTCACCGGCGCCACGGTTCCTCTCTTGTTCGAGCTCCAGGGCCACTACCTCATCCCGGAGGAATCGCGTACGCACTGCAAGTGCGGTGGCAAGAGACTCAGCAGTATATGCCTTGGGAAGGGAAAAGGAGAAGAACCTCTCCAGAAGGGCCAGGCCCTCATTAGCATTCTCCACTGGAGGAACGCCGCCCAGTTCCGCGGCTACAAACGGCCGGGCAATCTGTGCCGAATCGATGAGCTCGCCGTTTCGGTACAGGCGAAACTCGAAGAAATTGGTGAGGATCAAGTTAGGGAAGGTAGAACGGTATCTTTGCAATTGTTCGGTCTCGGAGATGGATTGGAGATGTTTTCCCGTAGGAGGCTTGGCCTCGATGTATCCAATAACGTGCTGGTTGCCATCCCAAACCCGAAAATCAGGATTCCCTGCCTCCGTTTGTTTGGGAAGGGTTGTGACCTGGACTTCTTGTTGATTGGTCTCGTGGGCGTAGTTGATAAGCAACTCTTCCAGAGTGGAATAGAAACTCTCCTCACGGGCATCACCCAGTTGGAAAACCGACGTTAGCCTCTTTAGATATTCTCTTAGCGATCTGTCAGTCAGGTTACGCCTCCCTATAATCCACTTAGTTTATAGCGTAAACCCAGGAAAAAAGCGAAGATTACCGCCCAAATCTAAAGCACAGCGAGGTAGCGTTCGAGTTCATAGCTATGAACCTGAGAGCGGTATGCGTCCCACTCGATCTTTTTATTCTGGATGAACTTCTCGAAGATGTGATCGCCCAATGCCCGGTGCACGAGCTCGCTTTTCTCCATCTGCGCAATTGCCTCGTTAAGGCTTCCCGGAAGCGTGTCGATCCCGCGCTTAGCCCTCTCCTGCTCGTTCATCACGTAGGCGTTCTCCTCCACAGGCTCAGGAAGTGAGTACCCGTGTTCGATCCCTGCAAGCCCTGCGTGAAGCAGGACTGCAAACGTGAGATAAGGATTGCACGCCGCGTCAGGGGCGCGAAACTCAACCCGGCTGGCTGATTCCTTACCAGGCTTATAGGTGGGGACACGGATCATGTTGCTGCGGTTACAGTGTGACCAAGTGATGTAAACTGGGGCCTCATAGCCCGGGACAAGGCGCTTATAGGAATTGACCCATTGTGCACACACACCCATGATCTCCTTTACGTGTCTCAGGATCCCCGCGATATAACCCTTGGCCACAGGCGACAGACTAAGTGGATCTCCTTTCTCGAAGAAGGCATTGCCCCCGTTTTCGTGAAACAGGGATTGGTGTAGATGCATCCCCGATCCGTTCTGCCCGAAGATTGGCTTGGGCATAAACGTGGCATACACCCCGTGTTTGTGGGCTACCTCCTTTATCACCAATCGACAGGTCATCAGGTTATCTGCCATCAGCAGGGCATCGTCATAGCGAAGATCGATCTCCTGCTGGCTGGGGGCGGCCTCATGATGGGTGGCCTCAACGCCTACACCCATGTCCTCAAGCGTTCGCACGGTCTCCCTGCGGATCTTCGAGCCCAGATCCGGCGGAACCAGGTCAAAATACCCCCCCGAATCCAGGGTTTCGGGGGAGGAATCGGAGCGAAAGTAAAAATACTCCACCTCCGGCCCCACGTTCATAACAAAGCCTTGTTCCTTCGCTTTAGCCAGGGCACGCTTAAGGGCCCAGCGCGGATCACCTTTGTATGGACCCCCATCAGGCTCCAGCACGTCGCAGATCACCCGAGCAACCTCTCCCCAAGGGAGGAGCGAAAAGGTGTTTGGATCCGGCCTGACGAGCATATCGCTCTCATCTATACGGGCAAAGCCGTGAATGGAAGAACCGTCAAAGCCGAAACCCTCTCCCAACGCCTCTTCCAATTCCGCAGCCGTTATCTCCACACTCTTCGGATTTCCCAGAAGATCGGTAAACCACAGCTGGATGAACCGAATCCCCTTCTCTTTTACCTCGCGCAATACCCTGTCCCGCGGATCTCCTTGCATCGTAACCCCCGTTAAAACCTGATGGAAAATTATACCGAACGATTAACGAAACTCACCCTGACAGTTCTGAAGTGAACAAAAGTGGCAGACCTTATATCATCATTATCGATCCCCAATCAATATGGCGGTAGAAATGGCGATAGACAGACTGCGGAGAATGCACAGTGCAGAACATATATTGACCGCGGTGATGCGACAAGAATTCGGCTCGCCGCGTAACCTTGAATCACACCTCGGCGATAGGAAGTCCAAATGTGACTACGCCGTCCCCCGTGCCCTCAACCATAAGGACATAAAAACAATCGAAAACACCGTTAATGCCCAGATCGAGAAGGATCTCCCCATCACCTCAAAAACCCTGCCAATCGAAGAGGCGAAAAAGGGCTTCGACCTGTGGAAGGTACCAGCTGGCGCCACTCAGATCCGTATCGTAAAGATCGGCGGTCTTGACGCCACCCCATGTGCCGGGAAACACGTGGAGTACACCCGGCAGATCGGCCGCTTTCGGGTGAGAAGCCACGACATGAAAACAGAGGGGATCGTCCGCATCCGCTTCACCGTAGAGGATTGATCAAAAAATACCAGTTGCAATATTGAAACCGTTCGGTACACGATACTCCTCGAAAAGAAAGCCTATCATGTCTCTTTACTATCTTCGTCTTGTGTGTATGCAGATTGCCATTCGGCCGTTTGCAAGTTGGTTTGGCCTTTAAATGCTCGATAAAACCACGGGCCTCTCGCTTCCGCCATAAGACGTTCAGGCTTGATACTCGTGCCTTTCCAAAAGATCCCTATCCAGGGTCTTTTTCCTTGCCGCCTCCAGCACTTTTTCCAGCTTCCCCTCATCCCTCCAGTGGATAAGCCGCTCAACAAGGGGTCCTCTTCCCAGCACGGCAGCAGCGGTCATTGCCCCAGCGGAGAATGCCTGTTGTGTCTTGTTGCGGAAGTTCGCCTCACGGGTGAGATGGTGGTCAAGGATCGTCAGGCCGGCGTTGGTATCGTGCACTGTTTTCACGCAGTTTCGGATCGCCCGGGCCAAGTTGGCCTTCGATTGAAACGGGCCCAGCAGATAGGTCGCCGGGCCGTCCAGGACCAAAACATCGGGACCCTCGGAAATGATCCAGGCGGCGTAGTCCTCGAGGGCCGGCCCCTGCAGGTCTGAGCTATAGAGAAACTTCTTTCCCCCATGCTCCACAATCACCCCCAATACCCAACCAGTGCTGGCGTACTCCACCCCGTGGAACATGGGAGTAGAAAAGCGGACTATGGTGTTACCGATCCTGAATCTCCGTCCGTCGGCAAAGGTAATCCGAGCTCCTAATCGTTCTTCATCCACCCAATTGCCCGTCCGCCACAGGGAAACAAGCCGTAAGAAACGCTTCCTCCATTTGTCAATGAGATCCTGGCGACGTGGCCCTCGCGCGGCAAGAGTGAGTCGTTCCACCGGATCGGGATATTCTTCCCTTCCGGGGGGCCGCTCGCAGAACCTCAGTCCTGCCTGCCTGGCCAATCCAGCGAGAAAGGCCCGCCCCCGGTTCCACTGGGAGCGGTTTATCCACTGGTTGGGATCCTTTATCCACAGGGTCTTCCCCGCGAAGAGTTCCAACCGCTCCGGGGAGAAATGGTCATAGTGATAGTGGGTGATGACAACATGCGACGCCTCGGCTGCGGCGTTGACGATTGCCTCACGGGCAAGCTCGAGGTAATAAACCTTGAGCTCGTCTGGGGCGGGATAGCTTGGTTGCATTACCGCTGCCCCGGGATCGATAAGCAGGGAGAGGTCGGGGGTACGCACGAGCACGCACATGGACTTGGCCCCCAAGGAATCGAACCACACTGGCAAAACCCGCATCGTTCGCTACCCCCGTAGGCTACTCGTTACAGTCGAACCTCGATCTCGGCGAGCGGCTGCAGATTACCATCCTCATCAGTGTATCGGTCCTGGTTCTCCTCGTAATAGGTGTTGACCTCCGCCTCGCTAACCGAGGCCTCGGCAACGATCTTATCCCGTAGCCCTTCTACAAGGAGGTTCTCCCTGAAATTGCTGCGAATCTTGTCTTTGAACTCATCGAGAGAGGAATCCTGTTGGCTGAGGATCTCCTTTATCTGGTCAAGGGTAAGCTGGTTTTGCTCCATGATCTGATTTAGCTGGTCCTCCACCTTTGCATCGAGCGTGGCCGCCTCAACCTCAATCTCCTCCTGCTCAGCCATCTGTACCAATAGTCGGCTGTCGATCAACTGATCGAGGATCTCCTGCTGATAGAGATCGAGAAAGGCCTCCCCCTCGGAAGAGGTGAATAAAAGTTGAGCAAAGAGAGGATGACCCGTATAGAGTGTCTGCAGGATCTGGCTGATACCGGCTGCAGCATTCAGGGAATCCTCGGTTATCTCCTCTCCGTTAACGACCGCAACGACCCCCTCCTGATCTTGATCAGTCTCTGTATCTGTCTGGGAAATCGCGGTGAAGGTAAAAAGCATAACACCTGCCAACAACAAAATAAGCGTACGTTTCATAAATCCCCCTTTTTATTCTAGATACATCATCTTTACGAACCTGGATCCCTTTTTCAAGCCCCCGGCCACAGCCATACATTGATAATAACACCCAACCAGGCTATCCTTATAGTGAGGTTAGTATGCCAATCACAAAAGAGAAGGCCGGATTTCATATATCGCCCCGCTTGTCTCCAAAAGGGGACCAGCCGCGGGCAATCGAGGAGCTGAGCGAGGGGGTCCTCTCCGGGCTCAGATTTCAGACACTGCTCGGGGCAACGGGAACGGGTAAGACATTCACCATCGCCCACGTCATCCAGAACGTGCAGCGGCCGACCCTGGTCATCGCCCACAACAAGACGCTCACGGCCCAGCTCGCCAACGAATTCCGTGAACTGTTCCCGGACAACGCCGTACATTACTTTGTCTCCTACTACGATTATTACCAACCGGAGGCCTACCTGCCGCAGACCGATACCTACATCGAAAAGGACTCCTCGATAAACGACGAGATAGATAGGCTCCGCCACGCCGCCACCTGTGCCCTGTTCGAGCGCAGGGACGTGATCATTGTTGCCTCCGTCTCCTGTATCTATGGGCTGGGCTCCCCGGAGAACTACCATGACATGTCACTGGCCCTCACCCGCGGCGGGAAAACGGAACGCGATGCGGCGATGCGAAGACTTATCTCACTCCAATATGAACGAAACGACATCGGTTTCGAACGTGGGACCTTCCGTGCCCGCGGGGATACCCTGGAGATCATCCCCGCCTATCAGGAAGAGGTCGTCCGCATCGAGTTCTTCGGGGACGAGATCGAACGGATACTTATTCTGGATCCAATAGATGGTCATCCACTTAGCGAAAGGGAACAGCTCAATATTTATCCGGCCTCCCACTTCATTACCCCTCACGAGGGGACCCGTCGAGCCATCGACTCCATCAGCGAGGAGCTGGAAGGGCGGCTGCAAGAGCTACGAAGGCAAGGAAAATTGCTGGAGGCACAGAGGCTAGAACAACGGACACGCTACGACCTGGAGATGATGCAAGAGATGGGTTTCTGCTCAGGCATCGAGAACTATTCCCGCCACCTGGATGGCCGTGCCCCAGGACAGCCGCCATCGGTCCTGCTCGACTACTTCCCGGACGATTTTCTGTTGGTGATCGATGAGTCACATCAGACTGTACCTCAGGTCCGTGGGATGTACCACGGGGATCGATCGCGCAAGGAAACACTTGTCAGGTACGGGTTCCGCCTTCCTTCAGCCCTGGACAACCGGCCGCTTAACTTCTCCGAGTTCGAACAGCGATTGAATCAGGTGATCTTCACCTCAGCCACCCCCGGCCCGTACGAGAAAGAGCACAGCCCACATATCGCGGAGCAGATAATCCGTCCCACCGGCCTCATCGACCCTGAGGTGCAGATCCATCCGGTAGAGAGACAGGTAGACCACCTGCTGGCGGAACTACACACGGTGATCGAGCGGGATGAACGGGCCCTCATCACCACCCTGACCAAGCGGATGGCGGAGGATCTGACCGATTATCTGGTCGATTTGGGGATAAGGGCCCGTTATCTACACTCGGAGATCGACACCCTGGATCGGGTTGAGATCCTACGCGACCTGCGATTGGGAAAATTTGATGTCCTGGTGGGGATAAACCTGCTCCGTGAAGGATTGGATCTACCAGAAGTGGCCCTGGTGGCGATCCTCGATGCAGACAAAGAGGGGTTCCTCCGCTCCGGGACAGCCCTGATTCAGACGATAGGGCGAGCGGCACGGAACGTGCGAGGAAAGGTCATGTTGTACGCAGATATCATCACAGACTCCATCCGCCGCGCCGTGGACGAGACAAACCGCCGTCGTAGTATTCAAACCGCCCACAATAAGAAGTATAAAATCACCCCAAAATCGATTGAACGGGCCGTGACCGACATCCTTCAGACGGTGCGTCAACCACAGGAGGTCTACCGCCCATCTCCGGAGGAGGCCCGGCAAATGCCCCGGGAGGAACTTTTAAAAACGATAAAACCACTGGAAAAGAGGATGCTCGAGGCGGCCGACCGGTTGGAATTTGAACAGGCAGCGGCACTGAGGGACGAGATAAAGGGGCTGAAAAAAGGACTATGAAATCACTCCACATCAAGGGGGCAAGGGAGCATAACCTGAAGAACATCGAGGTCGAGATACCCCGTGACCAGCTCGTGGTCATCACCGGGATCTCAGGCTCCGGCAAGAGCTCACTTGCCTTCGACACGATCTACGCTGAGGGACAACGCCGCTATGTGGAGTCCCTATCCGCCTACGCACGACAGTTCCTCGGACAGATGGAAAAACCGGACGTCGATTCGATAGAAGGCCTCTCACCGACTATCTCCATCGACCAGAAGGCGCGCAGCCATAACCCGCGATCCACGGTCGGTACTGTGACAGAGATCTATGACTATCTAAGACTCCTATATGCGCGCATCGGTAGGCCACACTGTCCCCAGTGCGGCCGCCCGATCAGCAGACAATCCACGCAGCAGATAATCGACTCCATCATGTCCCTGCCCGCCGGGAGCAGGATGCAGATCATGACGCCAGTGGTGGGTGGTCGCAGGGGGGAGCACAAAAAGAACCTCGATGAGATCCGCAAAGAGGGTTTCACCAGGGTGCGGGTTGACGGGGTGGTCCGCACCCTATACGAAGAGATCGAGCTCGTAAAACAGAAGAAGCACACCATCGAGATCGTCGTCGACCGGGTGGTGGTAGAGCCACGCAAGAGGGGACGGATTGCTGACTCTGTCGAGACTGCGCTCAAACAAGGGGAAGGAACCGTCATCGTCGTCACCGAAGGGGAAGAGCGGCTCTACAGCGAGAATTACGCATGTCCACACTGCGGGGTGAGCTACGAAGAGCTGTCCCCTCGGATGTTCTCGTTCAACACCCCTTACGGCGCCTGTCCGGAGTGCGGCGGGCTCGGGTACCATAAAGAGTTCGATCCCGACCTCATCATCGATTGCTCCCGCCCCATCGACGACGGCGGCCTCATACCGTGGGCGAATTCCAGGTCCCGCTGGATGGAGGCGAACATCAGCGCACTTTGCGATGCATTCGACATCGACCGCGGTATTCCAATGGGAAAACTCTCCCCTGAGGAGATCGAGTTAATCCTGCATGGCACGCGAGGAAAGAGAATTCAATTCAGCTATATCTCCGCCACCGGCCGCAAACGCCACTATACCCGAGCCTTCCGCGGCATCATCCCCATCCTCGAGCGCTGGTACCGGGAAACAAGCTCGCAGGACTGGAGGGCGGAACTGGAGCAATACATGAGAATTCTCCCCTGTCCAGTATGCCACGGGGCGCGACTTAAGCCTGAGATACTTGCGGTGACTATAGACGGATTGAACATCAACCAGGTCACAAACCTATCCATCCGGGGTGCCCTCACCTTTTTCGAGGAGCTGTCTTTGACCCCCAGGGAGGAGATAATTGCACAACAGATCTTAAATGAGGTCAAGTCCCGACTCAGGTTCATGGTGGCGGTCGGGCTCGACTATCTGACCCTGGACAGGGAGGCAATGACACTGGCTGGGGGGGAGGCACAGAGGATTCGGCTCGCCACCCAGCTTGGCAGCCGGCTGACAGGTGTGCTGTATGTGCTGGACGAACCATCCATCGGCCTACATCCGCGCGACCAGTACAGACTGCTGCAGACCTTGAAGGAACTGCGAGATCTGGGAAACACGGTGATCGTAGTCGAGCACGATGAGGAAACCATACGGGAATCAAATTACATCATCGACCTCGGCCCCGGCGCGGGGGAGCGGGGAGGTAAGGTCGTGGTGACAGGCCCTCCGGAGGAGATATCGGCCTGCCCTCATTCCATTACCGGTCAGTACCTCTCCAGAAGACGTTTTATTCCAATCCCGGAGGCGCGACGTCGCTCAAACGGAAATTCACTGAGGGTGATCGGGGCCGCCGCCCACAACCTTAAAAGTATAGACATTGAAATTCCACTGGGACTGTTCATCTGCGTGACAGGGGTCTCGGGCTCGGGAAAGTCCAGCCTGGTAGAGGAGGTCCTCTACCGTGGGCTCGCTCATCGACTCCACGGGTCGGCAAGGCGCGCCGGGAAACACGAGGACATACTCGGGATAAAACACCTAAACAAGGTAATCGACATCGACCAGTCCCCAATCGGGCGCACCCCGCGTTCAAACCCAGCCACATACACCAAGGTATTCGACGGCATCCGCGAGTTATTCGCCCGCACCCCACAGGCCAAGCTGCGTGGATATCGCCCAGGAAGGTTCAGCTTCAACGTCAAGGGCGGTCGCTGCGAGGCCTGCCAGGGACAGGGCAAGGTCAAGATCGAGATGCACTTCCTCCCCGACATCTATGTACCGTGTGAGGTATGTAAAGGGGCGCGATATAACCGCGAGACCATACAAGTGAAGTACAAGGAGAAATCAATCGCCGATGTGCTCGACATGACCGTTGAGGAAGGACTCAGCTTCTTCAAGAATATCCCGCGAATCCGCAAAAAACTACAGACGATCTACGATGTCGGCCTGGGCTATATCAGGCTCGGGCAACCCGCCCCGGAACTCTCCGGTGGAGAAGCGCAGAGGGTCAAACTGGCCAAGGAACTCTCCCGGCGCACCCGCGGAAAGACCCTGTACATCCTCGATGAACCTACGACCGGCCTGCATACGTACGATGTACGAAAACTCCTTCAGGTACTACACAGATTGGTAGAGGCTGGAAACACAGTGGTGGTAATTGAACACAATCTGGATGTGATAAAAACCGCGGACTGGATCATCGACCTTGGCCCTGAGGGAGGGGAAGGGGGTGGTCGTGTCATCGCCACCGGGACCCCGGAACAGATAAGCCGAAATCCCAACTCCTACACCGGCCAGTGGCTCTCCAGGTACTTAAAGGAGAGATTGGTGACAGCAGACACAAAGGAGAGATAAACTACTAGACACTAAGATCGGCAGACGCTAGAATAGAAATAATCATTACAAAAGGAGGAAATCATGAGACAGCTACTGAGTGTTGTTGTCATCTTATCACTGCTTTTCATCGTCAGCCTTACCTCAAGCGCCGCCACCTATGCCGTGTACTATGCCTGCACAGAGCAGCAGGACACAGCCATTGTCATAATGAACTCAAGCGGGAGTGAAACCCACTACATGCTGAAGGTCTACGACGCCTACGGTTCTCTGCTTGAGGCAACACAGGGCCAGGGCGAGCTGGCCAGGTTCGAGTCCGACTATCAGATGTTGAGTGATCTCAT
>JAYEMK010000066.1:14535-20891 GCA_034718095.1 Candidatus Bipolaricaulota bacterium
ACGAAATACTGCTAAACGTCGACCAGGGCACACACTTTTATTATTACGAATAACATCCCGCCACTGAGAACAGCGTCTCTTTCTGCATTCCCTTGGATAAGGTCTCAGAGACCGTGCGTTTTTTGCACCGTGAATTGGGATTAGAAATTGGAAGGTGACAACTACAGCAAGCGTCGGAGCCAGCGCCCTATAGACCCCTGGAAGAGGGTTCATCAAGACGTTAGTGAACCATAATGTGTTTATTCGCGCAATTCGTGCTTTCCTATAGGATGTAACGGGAGAGATCGGGATCGGTGACGATCCCTGCCAGTCTGTCCTGCACATAGTCACGGTCGATCACTATCTTCTCTTCCTTATGGGAGTCGGCATAAAATGAGATATCCTCTATCAGTCGCTCCATTACCGTGGACAACCGGCGGGCACCGATGTTCTCCGTTGTCTGGTTCAGCTCGTAGGCGATGTCAGCCAACTCCTCGATCGCCTCCTCCGCGAACTGCAACTCGATCCCCTCCACCCCTAACAGCACCTTATATTGTTTTGTCAGTGCGTCCTTGGGCTCGACCAGTATGCGGCGAAAATCGGCAGCAGTGAGGGCGTCCAATTCTACGCGTATCGGAAGCCGTCCCTGCAGCTCTGGTACAAGATCGGATGGCTTGGACATATTGAACGCCCCCGCGGCAATGAACAAGACGTTCTCCGTGGAAAGACTTCCGTAGCGGGTACGTACAGTTGTTCCCTCAAGAAATGGCAGCAGGTCTCGCTGTACCCCCTGCCGAGAGACACCTGGCCCACTCTTCTCTTCCCGTCCCCCCGCGGCTATCTTGTCAATCTCGTCCAAAAAGACGATCCCCATCTCCTCAGCCAACCGCAGCCCACGCTCCCGCACCTCATCCATATTGATGAGGCCCTCGAGCGTCTGTTCAAACAGGATCGGCCGTGCATCACAGATCCGCATTTTCCGTTGTTTCTTGGAGGAAGGGATTATCCCCGATAGCATGTTCCCCATATCGATCCCCATCTGATCCATCCCATCCTGTGAAAAGATCTCCACCTGCGGGATTACCTGCTCTTCGATAGTGATCTCGATGTAGCGCTCCTCCAGATCACCTGCCTCCAGCCGATTCCGCAATTTTTCGCGCGTTTTCTTTTTGCTCTCTCCCCGCTCACCTTCGGTGTCGGATGTGGGCAACAGGGCGTCCAGAATCCTTTCAGTTACCAGCTGCTCCGCCGTGCCCTCCACCTGCAGGATCTCCTCCTCGCGCACCATCCCAATCGCCCGATCGACCAAATTACGGATCATCGACTCCACATCGCGCCCGACATAGCCGACCTCAGTGAATTTAGTCGCCTCCACCTTGACAAACGGACAGCTGGTGAGCCGGGCAATGCGGCGGGAGATCTCCGTCTTCCCCACCCCTGTCGGCCCAATCATAAGGATGTTGTTCGGCTTTATCTCGGCACGAATTTCATCGGCGACGAGACGACGACGCATTCGGTTCCGTAGGGCGATTGCCACCGCGCGCTTTGCCTGCTCTTGCCCCACGATGTAATGGTCGAGCTCCGAAACGATCTGCCGCGGGGTCAGCCCCTTGTCCTCCGCAAGTGTCACCTCAACGATATTGCTCAACCGTCCCCCTTACCAGGAGAGCTCCTCCAAGCTAATCTCCCTATTAGTATAGATGTCGATCGCGGAGGCGATCTCAAGCGAGCGCCGCGCCACCTCAGCGATCGGCAGCTCGGCCACAGACAGTATCGCCCGCGCCGCAGCCAGGGCATATGCCCCCCCGGAACCAATCCCAATCACCCCTGCATCAGGTTCCAATACATCTCCGGCCCCGGAGATTATCAGGATCCCTTCCTGAGCAGCGACGACCAATACGGCCTCCAGCTGTCTTAGTACACGATCGGTACGCCACTCCTTGGTCAACTCCACCGCTGCCCGCCGTAGACGACCGGAATACTTGTTAAGTTTTCCCTCAAACCGCTCAACCAGGGTCAGGCACTCCGCAGTAGCACCGGCAAAGCCAACCAGAATTTTGCCCTCATACAGACGATGAACCTTTGTGGTCTTGCTTTTAATTACCACAGTATCCATGGTTGCCTGACCGTCGCTTGCGATGACTGCCTTGCGCTCTTCCTCTGAGCGAAGTGCAAGGATGGTGGTATGTTCAATCCGTGTCATATATCGTTATTCTAGTCCCCTCTATTCTGTTGCGCAATCTCATCGAAGCGACAGCCGGGGCAGATATCACCATCCCCGTTGAACACCACCCCACAGCGAGGGCAACGCTTCCCACCACTAGCAAGCAGTTCCTGTTCGCGCTGCCTAAGTGAAAGATATAATCGCTCGAAGGAACCACGAAGTTTTTTGTCCTCCAGCTGCGAAAATAAGGCCTTTGCCCTTTTCCTGTCCTCCGGAGAAATCGAGGCCGATTTACGGACCCTTGGCCTGGCAAAATGGCCAGGGGTAAAGCGAATCCGCTCGACTACCTCTTTCCCGAGTAGGTCATTTAACCTGGTACGGTACTGTTCCTCAAGGAAGGCGAGCTCTTGTGCGACTGTGGCAGATGAAACCTCAACCAAAAGTGTCCCCCTGGAAAACCGCCTGGCGTAAGTTAGCCTGGCAATCTTCTTTCCTGTCACCTGTGGCCAGATTAGAAGGGCACGTTGTTCCTGGTAGGTATTCCACAGTTTGTAGTGCTTAAGCAACTGTTTTATTCCTTCCATATTATAAACCTGTAGTAGTTGTAGTATACCCTTCTGCTTGTGGAGAACTTGTTTTTTGCCGGCAAACAGGCCAGTTTCAGCTGTTGAAAACCCTGTGGAAAAGTTGTGGATTGGTCCCAAATCCTGTGGAAAAGAGGATAGTACAAATTCTCCAGGATTTGTTCACGGGCCTTTTCCACAGGCAACCCCCCTTTTTTCCAGTTTTTCACCTGCTTATCAACAGGTTTTTCCACAGCCATTAGTGCCATGTATTATTACGTAAACCTATTCTGGCACGTACTTTCCTCTATAATGTTACCACGAACCGCGCGGCCAGAGATTCTTTGATGTCCTGGATCTCGCTGTGAAGAAGTGGGGTCTCCCGAATGAGCTCCTTGATCTTCATGTAGGAGTGCATGATTGTCGTATGATCACGGTTTCCAAATTGTCTACCGATGGCGGGGAAGGAGTGATCGGTCAATTCGCGGGCGAGGTAGATGGCGATATGCCGCGCCTGAGAGATCTCCTTTTTCCTGCTCGACCCTTCTAGATCAAGGCGCTTGACATTGTAGCGGGTTGCGATCTCCTCTTTGATATGGTCTATCGACAGTCGTTCGCGTTTCCCTTCCTCAGGGAGGGTCGACTCAATATTATTTATATGAAGCTTTTTTCCTTGCAGCTCGGCATAGGCGATCGCCTTAACCAGTGCCCCTTCCAGGGCCCGAATGTTTGAAGAGATGCGGGTGGCGATCAATTCGAGGATGTCGTCCTCGACTTCGATGCCGCGGTTGTTCGCCTTTTCGCGCAGGATGGCGATCCTGGTCTCCAGGTCGGGTGGCTGAATATCAGCGACCAGTCCCCATCGGAAGCGAGAGACCAGTCGCTCTTGCAGCCCCGACAGCTCTTCTGGGGGGCGATCGCTGGATAGGACGAGCTGTTTCTCGCTTCCGTAAAGCTCGTTGAACGTGTGGAACAACTCCTCCTGTGTCCCCTGCTTTCCCTCCAGAAAATGCACGTCATCGATCAACAACAGGTCGATGCGTCGATATTTCTCTCGGAATGCGGAGGTGGTGTTGTTGCGGATGGAGTTGATGAGTTCGATGGCGAACCGCTCAGAAGTGGTATATACCACCTCTTTATCGTTATCCGAGTTGGTGATGAGGTTTCCAATCGCCTGCAGGAGGTGTGTTTTTCCCAGCCCTACGCTTCCATAGATAAACAGAGGGTTGTACGCCTTTCCCGGGGCCTCTGCAACCGCCATTGAGGCGGCGTAGGCAAGGTGGTTGCTGTTTCCGCGTACGAAACGGGAGAAGGTGTAGTCCGGATTGAGTGGGAGTGTATCGCGTGATCGTGTCGGTCTAGGCTCGGCATTGAGCTTGGGCGGATCAATGGGGGCCGAGCCCCCGCTTGCCACCTGTACACTAATGGAGATCTTCCTGTCACAGGCCTTGCCAGCTGCTTCCTCCAGCAGGGAACGGTAACGTCGTTCGATTCCACCCTTTGCAAAATTGGTGGGTGCGCTAAGCACGAGGGAATCGTGGTCCATCTTGAGGGGATGCACCCCGGCGAACCATGTCTCGAAGCTGGTTGGCGAGATCTCCTTTTGAAGAACCGAACGGATCTTTTCCCAGGTATGCGCCAGATTATCCTTCATTAATTTCGCCCCGATTGAGCATCACGTATTGACTGATAGTCAAAAAACTGGTGCCGAGGCCCAGATTCGAACTGGGGACACCGGCCTTTTCAGGGCCGTGCTCTACCGCCTGAGCTACCTCGGCTGGAAGCGGGGACGACCGGATTTGAACCGGCGATCTCTGGAGTGACAATCCAGCGTCCTTGGCCAGACTAGACCACGCCCCCGTATAACTGGGCGAGACAGGACTTGAACCTGTGACCTTCCGGATGTAAGCCGGATGCTCTTCCAGCTGAGCTACTCGCCCATTATAGTTTTAAGTTTAACGTCCTGCAAGCGTATTTTCTATGCCCCCAAGGGGATTTGAACCCCTGCTGCCGGGATGAAAACCCGGTATCCTAGGCCACTAGATGATGGGGACGGGTCAATTATTACTCTGGGTCGTGCTGGATTCGAACCAGCGACTCCCTGATTAAAAGTCAGGTGCTCTACCCCTGAGCTAACGACCCTTGGCCGATTGGGTCGTGCAGGACTCGAACCTGCAACCTACGGATTAAGAGTCCGTTGCTCTGCCAGTTGAGCTAACGACCCACAACTAAATCGTACGGCATGGTTGTTTTGTTTTCAAGAGTTGTTCAATTGTCCCAAAAGCGCTAGGATAAAGGGATGGAACGCCTTAGATTTTCCGAATCGACACCGAGCCCACTGGCAGAACGGATGCGTCCGCGGGGGCTCGATGAGTTGGTGGGCCAAAAGGAAATCCTCGGTGCGGGGGCACCGCTTCGGACCCTGATTGAGCGGGGCGAATACAGGGCGTTTCTGTTTTGGGGGCCACCGGGGACCGGGAAGACGACGGTGGGGCAGATCATCGCCGGCCGCTCGCGGGCCCACTTTGTCCACCTCTCTGCTGCCCTTGCTGGGGTGCGGGAGGTTAAAGATGTCCTTGGGCGCTCGCAGCATCGTTACCGGTTAAGCGGGGACCGTGACCTTCTGTTTCTGGATGAGGTTCACCGCTTCAATCGGGCACAACAGGATGTATTGCTTCCCTATCTGGAGGAGGGGAGTATTATCTTCATCGGGGCGACCACGGAGAATCCCTCATTTTCCCTGAACGCTGCCCTGCTCTCGCGCTGCCAGTTGTTTTGTTTCTCCCCGCTCGCTGCAGGAGAACTGCGTGACGTCTTGCACGCTGCCATCGAGGATGAGAGGGGGCTGGATGGCGCCTACCGACTCACGGACGCGGCCGAGGGGGCAGTGGTGGCCCTCTCTGATGGCGATGCACGTCGGGCGCTTACCACGTTGGAGCTGGCCAGTTCTATCGCGACCGGGAATAAGATCGAGGTGGGGCTTATCGAGCGGGTGGTGCAGCGCAAGGGATTGCGCTACGATCGCGCAGGGGAGGGACATTACAATCTGATATCCGCCCTGCACAAATCGGTTCGTAACTCTGATCCTGATGCCGCTTTGTACTGGTTGGCGCGGATGATCGAGGCGGGGGAGGATCCTCGCTATATTGCGCGTCGTCTGATCCGCATCGCCTCCGAGGATGTCGGTCTTGCCGATCCACAGGCCTTGAGTATGGCCATCGCCGCACGTGAGGCAGTGGATATGGTCGGACTACCGGAATGTGACCTTGCCTTGGCCCAGATCGCGGTATATCTTTCCTGTGCCCCGAAGAGCAACACTCTGTACCTCGGCCTCGGTGAGGCAAGGGAGGATGTGTTGAAGACAGCCGATGAGCCTGTTCCTCTACAGCTCAGGAATGCCCCCACGGGGCTCATGCGGGGGCTTGGTTATGGCAAGGGATATAAATATGCTCACGATTTCGAGGCCGGGGTCGCCCGGATGGATTGCCTTCCTCCGTCATTGCGCGGTAGACACTACTATCGGCCCAAGCAGGCCGGGTTTGAAAAAGAGCTGGCAAGAAGGTTAAATGATATAAAGAACATCAAAAAGGAGGATTGATGGAAGAATACGAGGTCGACCTGGGCGATTACCTGCGGGTTCTGTGGTGGGG
>JAYEMK010000067.1:0-4441 GCA_034718095.1 Candidatus Bipolaricaulota bacterium
AAGTGCGGAATCGACCGTCAGTTATTACCTTGCCCTCACCCGAGAATATACCCGCCGCCACGGGAATCTGGGTTACCCGGAAATCATAACCTACAGTGTCAATTTCCAAGATTTTCTCGATTGGCAGAATACTGGAAGATGGGATCTCACAGCGGAAAGAATGATCGAGGTATTTGAGGCGATAGCTCAAGCGGGGGCTGAGCTGGGGCTTATCGCAACTAATACACTCCACCGTGTGTTTGACGAGGTTGCAGCCCGTTCCCCCATCCCACTCATAAACATAGTAGCCGCTACGGCACAGGCGATAAAGAAAAAGGGGCTCTCCACCGTGGGGCTTTTAGGCACCCGGTTTACCATGACAGAACGTTTCTATCTGGATGGGCTTGCCCACTTCGGGATCACCGCCCTGACCCCACAGTCAGCCGACGAACGGGCAGAGGTCCACCGGATTATCGTCGAAGAGCTTGTCCGCGGTGAAATCAATAAAGGTTCCCGGCAAACAGTAGTGGGCATCTCGGAGCGGCTGTTAGATCGTGGCGCAGAAGGGGTGATACTTGGGTGCACAGAACTGCCATTGTTAATCGAGCAGAATAATCTACAGGTGCCGGTGTTCGACACTGCCCGCATCCATGCCCTGGCAGCGCTGGATGCAGCGGAGGGAAAATCGTATTAAAGAAAGGAGCATCGATGGCTAAGAAAGGGCAAGTTAACGCTGGGATAACGTTTTTTTACTATAAGGATATCGAACCGGCGGCAAGTTTCTATGCGGACATCCTTGAATTCAGTCTGGTTGATGACCAGGGATGGGCAAAGATATTTCAGATAAACGGTAGCGCCTTCATGGGGGTGGTGGCCGGTGAAAAGGGTTTTTGTCGAGTTCAGGATGAAAATGCTGTATTGTTAACCATTGTGGTGGATGACGTCCGTCAGTGGTACGAGTACCTTGAAGAGAGAGAAGTAGACCTGGTGACTGAAATACAGGATAAGGATGACATAGGGATACGCTGCTTCTTTCTGAAAGATCCAGGCGGCTACTCCCTGGAAATCCAGCAATTCTTGAAGCCCGGGCTGGCCAATATTTTCAAAAAATGATAATCAACCGCTTGACTTTAGAGTATTAGTCTTTGGAACGGTTAACAGCTTGGCTTTGCGGCTTCCCGGTTTAACAAGAGGGATTCCCTGGCGGCACAGGGGGCAATCATCCGGTTCATATAATTCGATCTGCATCTTGGCAGCAGAGATGAGTGGTAGACTCACCTCCTTGTCCTCAGGCATTCGATCCACGACACAGGCAACCCCAGCCACCTCGCCCCCACAAGCCCTCACCACCCGGGCGACCTCAAGCGAGGTGCGTCCCGTGGTTACTACATCCTCCGCAATGAGTATTCGCTCCCCTGGCTCGATCTTAAATCCCCGGCGCAGCACCATCTCCCCGTCTTCCCTCTCGGTGAACATCCCACGGACATCGAGTGCCCGCACCAATTCGTAGGCTATGATAATTCCCCCCAATGCAGGGCCAACTACGGCATCGATATGCCCTAGTCGCCGTGATCTTTCAACCAAACCGCTACAAACCTGCTGAGCCAAACCGGGGAATTGAAAAAGTTTTGCACACTGAATGTAGCTTGCGGAGTGTTTTCCTGAGGAAAGCAAGAAATGACCGTCCATGATCGCCCCTGTGGAGCGAAGAATCTCCAATACTTTTTTATCGCTGAGCAAGTCCACGTATCCCCTCCAGACTTTCTATTGACCTTCGTTTCATAAATAACTCCAACCCTTCTATAATTCTGAGCCCTGTCCATGGATCGATGAAGTTCGCCGTGCCCAGTTGGACCGCACGGGCACCTGCGATGATAAACTCCACCGCCTCCTGCCAGCCGGTGATACCTCCCATGCCTATAATCGGGATCGCCAGTGACTGTGAGAGCTCGTAGGTCATACGCAGGGCGATGGGGTTTATCCCTGGGCCTGACAGGCCGGCAAAAATGTTTTTAAACACTGGCTTTCCGGTCTCGATATCTATCTTCATCGCGCGGAATGTATTCACCGCACTGATGGCGTCCGCCCCTTCTGCCTGGCAGGCCCGCGCCACTGCTAGAAGTTCGCCCTCAGGTGGCAGCTTGGCAAACAGCGGTTTTTCGCAGCCCCCCCTCGTTTCCCGTATTACCTCTCGTGCCCGCCTCGCCGATCGGCCGAGGATCTCTCCCCCGGGAACATTGGGACAGGACAGGTTAAGCTCAACCGCGTCCACACAGGTCCCGGAAAGGCGCCCCACCGCTGTAGCGTATTCGCCCACCGTCTCCCCCCAAACGTTAGCTATCACCACGATCCCTGCCTTTTTCATCCTCGGTAGCTCTTCAACGATAAAGTGGTCGATACCAGGATTCTGGAGGCCGATAGAATTTAACAGTCCACAAGGGGTCTCCCACAACCGCGGTGGGGGATTTCCCTCTCGCGGCATGAGGGTCAACCCCTTTGTACAGACGGCACCCAACCTGGATATATCGTAGAGCTCTCCGTATTCCTCTCCAAATCCGAAGCTACCGGCCGCGGCGATGATCGGGTTTTTCAGGTTGAGCCCCCCCAACTGGACACCCAGGTCAACCATCCCATATCACCTCACTGGCACGAAACACAGGGCCATCTCTACATACCCGGCGAATCCCGGTGCTGGTACGAACAGCACAACCAAGACATGCCCCTATCCCACATGCCATCCGCTCCTCAAGCGATACGAATAAAGGTAGACCGGCGTCTTGACAGATGGTGTAGAGTGTCTCAAGCATCGCCTGAGGGCCACAGGCATAACAGAGGTCATATTCATCCGGTCGGAATATATCCGTTATTAACTTGCCTTCTTTTTCGGAGGAGATGCGTAAATTTCCCGCTACACTGGCAAACCGCTCCAGCAGGAACGGTTCATCCTCGAACCCGAGGTAAATGTCGGGTCGGTCAAGTCTTTTGGCTGCATAGAAAAGGGGGGCAATCCCTATCCCACCCCCGACGAGGGCAACCTGTTTTTCAACCAGCTCAAAACCGTTGCCAAGGGGGCCGAACAGGACGAGCTCATCCCCTGGAGAGAGCCGGCTCAACCGCTGCGTGCCCCGGCCACAGACCTGGTATAAAAAAGTTATCGCCCCATCTGTCCGATCGAAGACACTCATCGGTCGGGAGAGCAACGGGTCGAGTTCCCATGCCCTTAGCATGTAAAATTGGCCTGGGGCTGCGGAAAAATTTCCCCCTAATTTGAGCAAGAAAACATCGCTGGTAACCCTCTCATTTTCCACCACCGAAGAATTTACCCTGACCGCTACCCTTTTATCCATCGGCGGATATCCTCTCGCATCGCCAGTGTCGCCTCGCGGGCATATTCGGCAAATCTAGCGTCCCCATCAGGTTTTTCACGATGGGCGCCAAGGATCGATCGTGCCGCGTTTACCACCGCCCCGTTTCCATCGATAAAGGCAGGGGCTACATCCCGCCCGCCACCGCCCTGTGTCCCGTAGCCTGGTACAAGGAGGAAAAGTGCGGGGCAAAATTTCCTCACCATAGCAAGTTCCTCCGGGGTGGTTGCCCCCACAACCCCGCCTATAAGGCTGTAGCCGCTCTGACCTATGTAAGCTTTTCCCCATTGGTCAAGCTGCCTTGCAACGTGAATAAATAGCGGCTGCTCTGGACAGGGAAGGTCCTGAAAATCACTCGCCGAAGGATTGGAGGTCCTCACCAGGACAAAGATTCCCTTGTCCTTATCCTGTAGATAGGGAAGGTATGGTCCGATGACATCAGCGCCCATGTATGGGTTTACGGTCACGAAGTCGGCCTCGAAATCCCCGCCCAGGTGTGCACGGGCGTACATCTCCCCCGTGGCGGCGATATCCCCTCGCTTGATATCCCCGATTACGAGTGCCCCTCTATCCCTGGCATATTCGATGGTGGAGCGGTAGCACGCCAGCCCTTCAACCCCTAATGCCTCGTAATGGGCGATCTGCACCTTGTAGCAAGCGGCGATATCTAGCGTGGCATCGATTATCCCACGATTGAACCTCAGGATTGCCTCCGAGGTGGGCAGCCCCTCGGCAAGTGTGCGGGGCAAAAGCCTGGCGCTGGTGTCCAGACCAACACAGACCGGCCCCCTGTCCTCAACAGCGGCATACAGCCTGTCGATGATCATGATATCCCTTCCCCTTGGTGGCATAAGTACCTGGATGGGAAGAGGGTGAACTTCTTAAGTAACCATATCATTTCGTACTGAAAAAAAGAGAGGGCTAAGGAATCGATTGGTTGCCTTCCGGCTATTTTGGCCTTCTTCGTCCCTAAACCCATTTGGGAAATTATTATACATGCTTTCCGATAAAAGAGCAAAGCACCGCATTGCCTCACCAAAAATGTACACGAAACCGTATCGTTGCCTCATTTAAAAAATGTACTCGAAACAGGAGGT
>JAYEMK010000068.1:0-2739 GCA_034718095.1 Candidatus Bipolaricaulota bacterium
AGCCCGGTGATTATCCCCCGCTCGGCAAGATACATCAGATCTTCGTAGGCCCAGTGATCCTTGGGCACATCCGAGAATTGACCGGTAGAGCTCGTCTGCTGAGAACTCCCATTTCCTGTCTGCCCCAGTGCTACCACACACATCAGTCCGGACAGAAGAACGATTAACAGTATGATCGGTAATGGTCTCTTCATAATAAAACCCCCTCTTTCCCTTTTTCAGAGCTTGAAGGCAGTATAGTGATTAGAGCGGTGAGTGTCAACAACGATTGGTACCAGTCAAGCGGAAGCTTGTCCGGTGAATGGGGGAAGGGCCGTGCCTTTCCAGTGTAGCAAGATGGGCCCTGGTACCGTAACCTTTGTGCCGTTCGAACCCATATTCGGGAAAGTCTCGGCCCCGCTCGATCATGTATCGATCGCGCACTACCTTGGCAATGATCGAGGCCGCGGCGATGTGCATGGACAGGGTATCACCCCTGGTGAACGAAAGCTCAGGAGGATACTTACCGCAGAGAACGCTGAGATCGCAGAGGAATTTCTCTTTTTTACAACGATTCTCTGCGGCCTTTGCGTCCTCCGCGGTGAATCCAACAAGGGAGATGCCGCGGTCGAGGAGAAGCAGGTCGACGGGTGCCCCCAACTTGTGGTAGGCACGCCGAGAGGCCAAACAGACAGCGGGGACGATACCGTACCTATCGATCTCACGCGGGGTGGCCTGGCCTATCCCGTAGTGGGCTATTTCTGTAATCTGTGTGAACAACCGCTCTCTCTTTATGGGGGAAAGTCGCTTTGAGTCATTAAGTCCGATGAGCCGGTGGAGGATGGATTTCTCGAGGTCGAACCGGACACAGCCAACGACGACCGGCCCGGCGAGTGCACCCCGGCCGGCCTCATCGAGGCCAGCGAGACTGATAGGCTTGCCCTCGGGGGGTGTAGTAGCCGGTTTGGAACTTACTGCACCCCCCAGGTTCCTTTTCGGCTCACCGCGGAGCCCGCCGAGCTCGCAGAGGAATCCCTCTTTTTTATAGTAGTAATGCTCTGCGTTCTTTGCGTGCTCTGCGGTAGGGGCTTTTGCGGGATGTGGACCTTCGTCGGGCATAGAGCCCGACGCTACGGCAGACCGGATTCGCCGGTCGAAGGCGTAAAGTTCAGCTATGCGTACGGTTGGGTTCGAACGGGCAGCCATGGGCTAGAGACGAGGCCCCTCACGCCCCGGGAAAGGTAAGAATGTGAAAGACAATCCGCTTTTGGTATGCTCGTTCTCTCGCCAAAAATTCCAGGTCCTCATTTTTTCTCCTTCCGTATCTGTTTAGCGTTCCGGTACGTTACTGATCTCGAACCTCACGAATCATTTAGGTAATTTATTCGTGCAATTCGTCCATTCGTGTTTTTATCATATCCCTGGACTCCAACCACAAGAACATCGTACTGATCTATCACGAATTTCACGAATTAACTGATCACGAATCCCACGAATCATTGGTGCAAATTGTTTATTCATTTTACCGCAGAGGGCGCAAAGACCGCTGAGATTAAGCCTAGAGGCTTTGTAGAATCCTCCGCGTACTCCGCGATCTTGGGGGGTGTAGTAGCTAATTTAGGATTTACTACACCCCCCGAGCGGTGAAAGCTTCTGTTTCTAAAGTAAAAGGGGTTTGTGCAATAGCCTCAACGGATCCATAAAATTTCGGACCTGTCTCTTATACCCCATCCAAGCCGTGGATCAACGCCTCGATGTTGGGCCCGGTCGCCTCGGGGACGTATCCCCCCTCCAAGACAGCGAATACCGGCAGTCCCAACCCGGCGATCAGCTCACCAATCTCGTGGTAGGCGCTGGTGGGAAGGCCAAGTGAGGCCAACGGATCGCGCTCGTAGCCGTCAAGCCCCACCGAAATCGCCACTTGCTCAAGTCCTTTAACACCTTTTGCAACCTCCAGCGCCTCGGCCAGGGTCGGCAAATAGACGGCAGGGCCACAGTAACCGGGCAAAGGATAGTTTAGGCAATTTTGCTCAGACCTGAGTCCCGTCCCTGGATAGAACGGGGAACGATGCAGGGACAGATAGGTGACCTGTGGATCACCCAGAAAGATGTCCTGCGTCCCATTTCCGTGGTGGGCATCGATATCCACGATCAGTGTTCTAAGACCGGATTTCTTCACGGCGACGGCGATGTTATTGAAGTAACAAAACCCCCCGAGGAACCCCTTGCCCACATGGTGTCCCGGCGGACGCAGCAGGGAAAAGCCACCCACCTGGGCCGCATGGATTGCCCCACCGACAGCAAGCAGGGAATAATCGTATATGTCCTGATAACGTGGGCAGTCGAAGTCGAAGAAAGATCTTGTGCGTACCCTCTCGATCAACCCTTGTGTATGGACCAGGGCGAGGTCACGCTTGGTGGCCGATTCAGGTGTAGTGAACTCATATCTCCTCCGCAGGTACCCTGCAGCATGCCGTACCCGCTCCGGACTCTCCGGATGGCCCGGCTCGCCAAACCCCAGACACCGCTCACTATAGATGATCCTCACCGACTGATCTCACCACCAATCATCCCACAAATTGAGATCATAATAGGATAACACGACTGACGATAACTGCAAAACGAGCCAAAGAAATGCCCGCTAGGCAGAATGTTTCCCACTGTTGGCCAATAATCAGCCCCGGACTTTTCAGCCGCCAATAAACCTAAACAACCTATTGCAGAAATTTCTTCTCCTATAAAATAGAAGCATTCACCGCT
>JAYEMK010000068.1:2839-4327 GCA_034718095.1 Candidatus Bipolaricaulota bacterium
CAGTTTTAGGGTTTGATATTCCCTAAATAGATGCCAGAATAAAGGTACCTTTTAAGGAGTGATTTCTATGGTCATCAAGATCATAAGGGAGGGGCTACCTGATGGCTGATGAGGGCGAGTGTGGGGGCAAGAGATGAGGGTACTATCAATCTTTGGCACCCGCCCGGAGGCGATCAAGCTTGCCCCGGTGATCAGAGGATTTAAGAAATATCCCCAGATCGTCTCACGTGTCTGTGTCACCGCTCAGCACCGGGAGATGCTTGACCAGGTCACCCGCCTGTTCGAAATCGAACCCGACTGGGATCTTGACCTCATGCAAAAAGATCAGACCCTGTTCGATATCACCGCACGTGGATTGCGCAATCTACAGGAGGTGCTCGTGGAGGAACGGCCCGACATCATCCTGGTGCAAGGGGATACCACGACAGCATTTGTGGCGAGTCTGGCCGCCTTCTATCTCAAGGTCAAAGTCGGACATGTCGAAGCCGGGCTGCGCACAAGAGACAGATATAACCCATTCCCCGAAGAGATGAACCGAAGACTCGTGGACGCACTGAGCGATATCTACTTTGCCCCCACTCAAAAGGCCAGGCAGAACCTACTAAACGAGGGGATCAGCGAAGGAAAGATCTTCATTACCGGGAATACGGTGATCGACTCCCTGTTTTGGATCCTGAGTCAGGAGTCTGAACTCAACAGTCAGCTTGCCTTAAGTGACCTTGGACTGTCGACTGTCGACTCGCGACTGATTTTAGTGACCGGCCACAGACGGGAGAGCTTCGGGGAAGGGCTTGAGAACATCTGCCAGGGATTGAGGCTTATAGCCAAGAATAATCCAGCAGTACAAATAATCTATCCCGTGCACTTGAACCCCAACGTGCGAGGTCCGGTCTACCGGATATTAGGAGAAGTGGAAAACGTCCGGCTGATTGAGCCGCTAGATTACATAAATTTTGTCTTCCTGATGAGGCGAGCCTTCCTGATCCTGACCGACTCAGGCGGCATCCAAGAGGAGGCCCCCTCATTGGGCAAACCGGTGTTGGTGATGCGGGAGAACACAGAGCGGCCAGAGGCAATCGAGGCCGGGACGGCCAGGCTTGTAGGGACAGCCAGCGAGCGTATCTTTCGGGAAACTCAGCTTCTTATGCACGACCCAGTTGAATACGAAAGGATGGCCCAGGCAGTAAATCCATTTGGCGATGGCAAAGCGGCTGAAAGAATTATTCAAGTATTGCTAAGGGAGTTATAAGCGGCAATAATAAAAGGCCGTTGTAAAAACTCTTTACCGCTCGGGGGGTGTAGTAAGTCCCTGGAGTTGACCCCTGACTCCCGACTGTATTGCTCACCGGCGAGTATCAGGAGTGTTATGAGAAAATATATGGCAGGAAGTGAATGAGCCTGGTTAGCGAGAAGGTAGCAATCAGTCGTCAGCACTTAGCCTATTGCTTAAAGCTGATGGCTAAAAGCTTTAACCCAATGAACTCCTGC
>JAYEMK010000069.1:0-19857 GCA_034718095.1 Candidatus Bipolaricaulota bacterium
TAAGCGCATGATAATCTATTTTTCTATATTCGGATTCATATATACAATTATCAGCACTTTATTTGGTTTTCAGGCAGCGAACCTTCTACCGAATCTAGCAAATCCCGACAAGGCCATGCCCGTTTTACTGACCAGAATTCCTATTTTTCTCGGACTAATTATCTTTATAGGTATTTTTGCCGCAGCCACATCGACGCTGAGCTCGATCATATTAACGTTAAGTTCTGCCGTATCCAGAGATATAGCTCGAAATCTTAGACCAGGCCTGACCGAGAAGGGGGAATTACTCGCAGGCAAACTATTTATACCCGTATTGTTAGGGGGAATCGTAATGTTTGCATGGAGGCGCCCGGGCTTGATTGCAGTTCTATCGAGCATGGCCTCAGGTGGGTTGTTGGTTACCGCTCCAGCATTAATTGGTGCGTTTTTTTGGAAAAGAGGCACAGGGGCCGGGGTTCTCTCCTCAATGGTCATTGGGGGAGTTTTGACAGGGGTTATGTATGCGCAAGGCTTCAAGCCATTTGGCTGGTGGCCATCTGTTTGGGGATTAGGGGTAACCACCTTATTATTCGTGGTCGTGAGCTTATTTACGGATAGACCCATAAAAGCCGACGAGTTCGTCGATTCGACCAATCTAAGTATGAAAAAGCTGCTGTCCCATCATGACTGAACCCTTGGTAATTCAGTTGTTCTATTCTCACCCAGTAGTTGTAGCGATACGGCCTGCGCGGCTCGAAAACGATCTCCCGCCCGTGACGGTCAATCTTCCTGAAGAATTTCCGCAATCGGGCGGTGTTTTCGTTTGTGGGGCGATCCGCCCTGAACCGATCCAGACGGGTGATTTCACGCCACACCTTGACCGTGAACTCGAAGCTCGGATTGGCCGCTGGGGCAGGTTCCGTTTTACCTTATCCTGGCAGGTACGCAGTACCGTTACCTCAGCTGCCCATCTTGTCCTTCGCGGATTCGGTCTTGCGGGTAAGCCCATCGGTTACCCCTTTCCGATCGTCAATCCGAATCGAGATCGAGACGCGATTTACATTTTGCAGTAGAAAATCTCGGCAGGACTTGATCAACCCCATTACAGCGTCCCAGTCGCCCTCGATGTTCGTCCCCATGGCATGGTATTCGTGTGGGAGTCCGGATTCTTCGATCAATCGGTAGACTTGAGCCACGTAGGGGCTGAGGGACTCCCCCTTTCCAAGCGGAGATATGGAGAAATCTACGAGCATGTCAGTACTCAAGCTGCAGGTCGATCTGGTCGCCCGCGCCTTTGATCTCGATCGTCCGCGCGGCCGGGTTTAGGGTTACGTATGCCCACGATGGCTCGCTATCGTGGGCGTGGAGATCGGCGAAGATCCCGAGGTGGAGTTGGTCTTCGTCCGCAGAGACGGACGCCATCGGAAGCATTGCCAAAATGAGGACTGCTGTGAAAAACACGATCAAGAACCATCCTTTTCTCATATACATCCCTCCTTTCAAGGTCTAGTCTAGTACGGTTCCGCTTGTGTGCAACGTCTGCCGGTATGGTGTACCCTAGCCCGGGAAAGGGGCGCGAATGGACATATCAGATGCACAGGAGAGGGTGCACAAAACAGCGGTCCAGCACGGGTGGTGGGATGAACCGCGACCGGTTGGTGAGGTGCTGATGCTCATGGTGACGGAGCTCGCCGAGGCGATGGAGGCATATCGGGAGGGAGATCCGGAAAGCAAAAAGATCCAAGGATATTCACGGCTTGAGGAAGAACTCGCCGATGTCCTTATCCGCCTCCTCGATTTTGCCGGGGGCAAGGGGTTCGATATCGAGGGTGCGGTTGCAGCGAAGATGGTCTATAACGAGACCCGCTCCTATCGCCATGGGGGTAAACTCGCCTGACCTTGTCAATCCTATGAAAAAAAAGTTCCTCACTGTTTTGAGTGGGTAGTTGAAGATACTTATGCGGAACAGAGCGCCTTTCGCAGAGACGTGAAACGGTGATGTGTAATGAGTGAAGAGTAATGAGAAAGAGCAAAAGCATACTTTCGCAGAGACGCGGAGAACGCAAAGAACAGCAGAGATTAAAAGAATAATAGGAGTTAGAGTTAGCCTTTCTTGGCGGACGCTGCGTCTTGAGTGAACGAAGTGAACGGGCGAGATAAAAGCCTTATCCCCTTGCAGAGACGCAAAGGCGCTAAGAACAGCGAAAAGTAGCGGAATACCAGACAAATAGGAGTTGATTTTCTTGGCGATCATTGCGTCTTGAGTGAGCGATAGCGAGCGGGCGAGAGAAAGGGTTTTGTCAGTTACGGTTAGACACTTTTGTTACCCACTCGAAACGACGAAGAGCCAAAAAAATAGCCTGTTTATGGCCTGCGATCTCTCGGTCAGGTTGCAAATGCCATCGGGCTGTTTACACTCGTAAGTTATGAAGGTGTTAAGGGAGTAAAATGCGGATTATCGCCGATTTACATATTCACTCGCACTTCAGCCGGGCGACGAGCCCCGAGATGGGGCTGCCCCAGTTTGCTCACTGGGCAAAGATAAAAGGAATTGATCTATTAGGGACAGGGGATTTTACTCATCCACAGTGGTTAGGCATCCTGGAGGAAAACCTGGCCCCACAGGGTAACGGGCTCTACAACTACAATGAAGCTTTATTCATGCTCACCTCCGAGATCTCAGCCGTTTGGAAACAGGGCGGAAAACTGCGCAAGGTACACCTCCTGATCCTCGCCCCCAGCATAGAGAAGGTGTCGAAGATCAACCAGCAGCTTGCCAAACTGGGTAACCTCAGTGCCGATGGCCGCCCCACCTTCGGTGCCTCGGCAAAAAAACTCGCTGAGGTGGTATGGGGGGCAGCACCCGATGCTGAGATAATTCCCGCCCACATCTGGACGCCGTGGTTTTCCGTGTTCGGTTCCAGATCGGGGTTTGATTCGCTGGAAGAGTGTTTTGGCGAGCATATGGACAGGATCTTCGCCATTGAGACGGGGCTCTCCAGCGACCCGGCGATGAACTGGCGCTGCTCAGCACTCGATCGGCTGACCCTCGTCTCCAACTCTGATGCCCATTCCCCAAGGAAGCTCGGTCGTGAGGCGACTGTATTCGAGGTTCCTGAACCAGGTTTTGCAGAGATTATCACAGCGATGAAAAAACGAGACCCGGCAAGCCTGATTGAGACCCTGGAGTTCTTCCCGCAGGAGGGAAAGTATCACTATGATGGCCACCGGGCATGCAAGGTTGTCCTCTCCCCGGCACAGGCGATAGCAAACAATAACCTGTGCCCGGTCTGTGGGAGGCCACTCACACTTGGTGTGCTACACAGGGTTGTGGAGCTGGCCGACCGCGGAAAAGGGGTGAAAGAAGAGGGGAGGATCCCCTATCGTTGCCTTGTCCCTCTTGAGGAGATCATGGCTCAGGCCCTCGGGATCGGCACCCAGACAAAGGGGGTAAGGCAGGAGTACGAGAAAATGGTCAGGCATTTCGGAAGTGAATTTCGCATTCTCCTCGACCTTACCCCACAACAGCTGCAAAGGTTTACCCCGGATAAAGTTCTACAGGGAATTCTTCGGGTAAGGGAGGGAAATCTTGATATCTCACCGGGCTATGACGGTGTATATGGAAAAATCGAGATTCCGTTTGAAGAGGAAAAACAACAACCCTCTCTGTTTTAATCCCCAAGCGCTGCCTCAACCTGTCGTTTAAGTAAGATCTTCGTGTCCTTGGAGGCGAATGCCGCCGTAACGCTGTTCAGCAAAATGGTCCTGAGCCTTTCCTTGCTAAAAGGGACGGCTTGAGTCAGCCGGTATAGCTCGTTTGTGCAGCTCGTCTGCGACATCAATCGGTTATCGGTGTTTACGGTAACGATGATCCCTTCATCCAAATAGCGCCATAGCGGGTGATCGGCGTAGCCCTCAATATTCCCTGAGATCTGCAGGTTGCTGGTCGGGCATAGCTCAAGCGGGATTCCCCTGTTAAGCACCAGTCTTTCAGTCTTACCGTCCCGATACAGGTAGACCCCATGGCCAATACGTGCCGCACCAAGCTCTATCGCCTGCTTGATATGCCCTGGGCAGCAGGACTCACCAGCGTGGATGGTCACCTGGAGCCCGGCCTGTCTGGCGAGCTCGATCGCCCTCCGGTGCCTTATTGGGGGATACCCTTTTTCGGGGCCGGCAAGGTCGATCGCCACTACCCCATCGTCGATGAACTCTGTCCCCAACCGCGCCACGGCCTCGCTCTTGTCCGGTGGTTCCTGTTTCATTCCACACAGGATAAGTCCTGTTTTGAGCCCGAATTCCCTTTCGGCCCGGTACATCCCGGCAAGTACCGCCGAGACCACCTCCTCGGGGGATAATCCACCATCGAGGTGAAGGAGCGGGGCAAAGCGGATCTCCATGTAGATGACGTTTTCCGCTGCTGCATCCGCACACAGCTCATAGGCACACCTGGTTAGTGCCTCCTTTGTCTGCAGAACCCCCACCGTGATTAGGAACGCCTGCAGATAGTCCTCAAGTGAACACCGTTTTGCAGGGATCAGCCTGGGGATGGCACCAGCAATCGGGGAGTCCTTGGAGAGCTCGATCACCGTGTCGTGGCGAAGGGAACCGTCCAGGTGCACGTGTAGATCGAACTTGGGCAAGTCCTGAATAAACACTCTGTCCATGTCTAACTCCGGCAGGGACTAGTCAGTCGGCAATTCATCGGTCTTATCAGGATGAATTGGGGACAGCGTTGGGTAGCGATCACGTTCATACCCATTCCCGAGAAGCTGGTATGGATCGTCTCCAATCCCGTCTCCATCTGCATCCTCACCCTGGTAATTGCCCCAGTAATTTCCTACCCCGGCCCCGTCATCCCAGAGATTGTAGCTGTCGCTTGAGGCACGGCAATCGAGAAAGTCGTTTTTATAGAGGTGGTTTCCCCCACACGAGGAATAGATCTTGATCCCCAATCCGCAGTGGTCAAAGACGTTGTCGTGAATCTGGTTGTTCTTCGATTCTCTCATCATGGCAAGGCCTATTTGAGCCTTAGGTATCCGATTTCCACGCAGCTCGTTCTGGCTCGAGGAGTTCATAAAGATCGCGATTTTCCCGGAGTCCAGAAAGGTGTTGTCCTCAATAGTTGCCCCTTTTACATTCTCCATGGACAGGCCGTAGGTGTTTTCGCAAAACCGGCACCCAATCACACAGGCCCGAGTCAGCCCCTCCAGCCTTATTCCGTCACAGCCGGCACCAACTATTCGGCAGTCCTCGATAATAAATGCCTTCGTCGTCTTCTTGATCTGAATACCGTATTGTTCACCGGTTGCGTCGATAGTCCATCCCCCGATGATGTAGGGGTCTTCAGGGGTTCCAGTTCCTGCAATTACCCCGTTTTCCGCGGTGAATGAGTCATCGTCCAGGATCTGTATTGTGGAATGGGATATGAGCTCCTCCTGTGCCTGTGCGATGAGCAATGAGCCAAAGACCAGAAAAACAAGCAAGATCAAAAAACGCCACTGCATCTTTTACCTCTTTCTTGTCCTGATTTAATCTGTAATGAACTTTTAACTAAAATAATATGACCATTCTCCAGCCATAACAAGGCTACATCCGCTATCGAAAAAATAATTAAAACCCCCGGAATGGTTGCGCAGGATTTTCCCTGCCTTTATCATCACTACAGTCGGGGAGACATAATGCAGCAGCCACAATTAACTGTAGAAGAATCGATCGAACGGCAATTGGAACTTGCAGAGGATAATTATTGCATCCTGAAGGAGAAGGGGGTCCGCTCGATTGGCCTGATGGGTACCGCAGGAAGTGGCAAAACCTCTCTCATCGAGCGCATAATCGATAGGGTAAAGCCATGTGGAATCGTCATGGCCGCACTAGTCGGTGCCTCAAGCGGGACCGATGATCATAATAGATTCCTCGCCCGTGGGATCTACTCGGCAAATCTGAATACCGAGAGCGCCTACCAGCTCGAGGCTCAAGCAGTAAACCGTGGACTGGGATCATTACCATTAGCCGAGATCGACCTGCTGTTTGTGGAAAATGTTGGAGGACTGCTCTGTCAAGCGGACTGGCCGTTGGGGACCGAATCCGAGGTAGTCGTCATCTCCGCGGCCGCTGGAGAGGCTGTAGTGCGTAAACACCCGAACATCTTCACCCAGACCGACCTCCTCGTAATAAACAAAATAGAGCTGGCGGCCGCAGCTGGGGTAGACCCAGGGGTACTGGTAGACGATTATGCCGAGATCAATCCCTATGGAAAGATCGTACTTACCGATGCGCGTGGCAACCGGGGAATCGATGAATTAATGCGGACGCTTGGAATAGAGTGTGAGGCGACCCAGTGGTAACAGGGGCAGAGAAAAGGGTAGGGCCCGATAGGGCCCCACCTTTCACTGGTTACTTATTTGCACTATAAGGAGGTAACATAATATTTACAACTGACATTCGAGTAAGTTTCAACCCCAAGGGGCCATTGAAGTAGCGCTCAACATCATCAAATAACAAGGCACGAATGACTGCAAAATTTGCCCCCCAAAGGTAGTACTTAATCAAGCGACATTTGTTTCAGAGGTTATGACCTCTCTTCGTGCCCGTTGGCCAGATGTAACAGGGGTTATTTACCCTTGAACACAGATGTCCGATAGTAACTCAACTCCCGGATCGATTCCTGGATATCTTCCATGGCCCGATGCCTGGAGGCCTTACTGCCCTCGGTAGTCCTCTCCGGGTACCAGCGGTTAACGAGCTCCTTGATGGAACTCACATCCACATTTCTATAGCTCAAAAGGGCGTTTAGCCTGGGCATATATTTGATCAGGAATCGTCGGTCGAAACATATGGAATTTCCGCACAAAGGACAGGCCTTCGGGGGACAGTGGGCTGAGACAAAATTCAGGGTCTCTTCCTCTGCCTGAGAAACGGAGACCGAGGAGCAGCGAACGGCCTCGGTCAACCCCGAATCCCCATGTTGTTTCTTGCACCACCCGTCCATTTTGTCGAGTGCTTCCTCGGGCTGATGAATGACCAGCTGAGGCCCTACGGCGATAATGTTCAGGGATTTATCGGTGATGATGGTGGCGATTTCCAGGATTACAGAACCCCTGGAGTCAAGCCCACTTGTCTCAAGGTCAATCCATACCAGATTGTCCTTCGCCTTTCCGGTGCTCATTTTTCTCCTTTCGTTTTCTAAAGACAAAGTCATGATACCAGGTCAGCTCGTCCAAAATCGAGTGACCGATGAACTCGCGCAGGATCGAGTTCTTTGGGATGACCTCCGTTGCGCACGGCTCAAACCAGCGAAGAAAGGCAAGCAGCCGCTCGGCCTCAATCCTCTCCTCGGCCATCTTTACCTGCAACAGTAATGGCTCCACAAGCGGTTTTAACACCGCCAGCTCGTACACGAGGGCAGAATTGAACATCACATCGGCCTGTTCCTGGTAGGGAAAGATATTCTGCTTTTCCCCTCTTCTAACCCCTTCCCAAATGGAAATGGCCTCCTCGGCACTGTATCCACGGCAAAGAGCATCGCGCACTATGCGCCGGATGAGACGGGTATCCGTGGTCGGGACACGGTTGTGACTGTCCAGGTTGAGTTGAGTGAGGGCGGAGACGAATATTTTGAATATTTGTTCCTGAGGGATTTTTTCTATAAGTTGTGGGTTGAGCCCGTGAATCCCCTCCACCAGTAGTGGCTGCATTGGGCCTAGTTTCACCGTGGGCCCGGTTTCGCGCTGGCCGGTTATGAAGTCATAGTGGGGGAGTGTCACCTCCTCTCCTGTCAACAGGGCGTACAGACTCTCTCTGAACAACGGAAGATCCAGGGCGGATAGGGAGTCGAAATCGTGAGCCCCATCCGCCCCTTTATCGGTGTTGGCCCTGGGAAGGAAGAAGTCGTCCATCCCCAGCAGGTAGGGATTTAGTCCCTGCACAAGTAGCTGGATTGCCAAGCGTTTGGCGAACGTCGTCTTTCCGGAGGAGGACGGACCGGCGATGAGGATAAGTCGATGTCCTCTGTTCATCCTTTTAACCAGCGTATGGGCGATTTGTGCTATCCGCTGTTCGTGCAGCGCCTCGGAGACAAGCACTACTCGCTTAATTCCCCCTGAGCGGATCGACTCATTCAACGCGCCAACATTGCCTACACCGACGCGGTCCAGCCACTCCCCATACTCCCAGAACACCTTCCGTAGCTCGCTAAACCGCTGTGGTGGACGAAGTCTGGTGGGCTCCTCACGGCGAGGAAACCTGAGGATAAACCCGTTTAAAAGGTGCTCGAGGGCAAATGTTGTAAGATAACCGGTCGAGGGGACCATGTATCCGTAGAAATAGTCACGGAAACCATTCAATGAGTAGACGGGGAGCCCTTCCTCGTTGAATCCGTCAAGCAAGCGCACCTTGTCCCATCCCTCACGGTCCTCAAACAGCCTTCGCGCCTCGTCTATGGGAAGGGTTTTTCGCAGGATCGGATGATCCTCCTCTACCAGCTTATTCATCCGCCCCTTGATCCGGGAAAGCTCATCCGCTGTAAATGGCTTTCTTCCCTTTACCTTGCAGAAGTATCCACCGTAAGGAACCGAGTAGTCGATGAATAGCCTTGCCTGTGGGTAGAGTTCATTGGCGGCCACGATCAGCAAAAACGAGAGGCTCCGGCAGTAGATTCGAATCCCATCTGAGTCAGAGAGGAATATAGGTTTTACCTTGACATCGCAGTCCACCGGCCAACTCAGCTCGCGCAATTGGTCATTTACGAGCCCGGCGATTGGAGGATTATTCCTATTGGGAAAGGCCTCATACAGGAATTTCTCAAGTGCGGTATCCCTCTCCCCTGCGTATACCCGCCCGTCTGAGAGATGAATCCGTACCCTTCTACGCCTTTTGGACTGTTTGACACCAGATATATTACCACTCATGATGTATCGTACCTTAGTCGCTGGCTAATATTTTCCGGGCAGTAACAACAAGGGACAGGATTATTAGAAATGCCTTTGCTGCTAATTTGAACGCCTTGCTGTGCTGTTCTCAATGATGGGAAACACCGCCCCATGTAAGGCCTCGATCGTCCGGTTTAGATCGTTCAACACCGGACCAGAGGAAGGGACTGGGGCAGCCTTGCCGCGCAATGATTCCATTCGAAGGCCTTCTGTCCCCGCCTTGCTTAGCCAATTTTCTGGGATCTCATCGGGGAGAATCACCCCGTTCATCCTTGCCCAGGCCAGGGTCCATGCCCGGACCACATTCTCCACTGCATAGCCACCTCCACCGACGGCAAGCCATGGCTTTTCAAGCCTGTACACTGAATCCACAAATCCCTCGAAACAGGAGAGGCTCATGTCAAGTCGCGCTATGCGGTCGTTCGACAATGCATCAGCCCCGAGTTGGGTGACCAGGACATCGGGGTCGAATGAGTTAATCAGTGGGAAGACAATCTCATCCCACACCAAACTGTAGGCGTCATCACCGGCCCCAGGTAGGAGGGGGACATTTACGGAGAAGCCTTCTCCTTTTCCCTTGCCAATCTCCTGCACAAACCCGGTCCCTGGGAAGATAGTGTATCCGCTCTGATGAATGGATATCGTCAACACGGAATCCATCTCATAGAAGGCGTATTGGACCCCATCCCCGTGGTGGGCATCGATGTCTATGTAGACCACCCGCTTGCCGGCCTCAAGGAGGGTGTTTATCGCCAGGACAACGTCGTTTACATGACAAAATCCTGAGGCGCGGGAGGGCATCGCATGGTGCAGCCCACCGGAAAAATTGAATGCCACCTTGGCACGGCCGGCGAGGATTTCCTTTGCCCCAGCGATCGAGCCCCCGGCGACGAGCATCGCCCATTCATACACCCCGGGAAATACCGGATTATCCTCAGTACCGAGCCCGTGCGAAAACAGGTTGGGGACCCACATGCCTCCATCGGCGAGGCGAAGTACCTCCAGATAAGCAGTGGTATGAAAGCTTGACGCCTCCTGCTCTGTGGCCTTGCACGGTGACAGAGTGTACACAGCCTCCCCATCCGTAAGCCCGTATGCCTCCATCAGTGAATAGGCGAGCCCCAAGCGATGAATCTTAAACGGATGTGCAGCCCCGAAGTCAAAGCGTAAAAGTTTACCTGGTTCGATGAGACAATTGCTCACTACGCCCCTCCTGATCCTTAACCAGTTGGCGGATGCCACCGGCATCGGCAACGATAACGTCGGTTGCCAATCCCACAAACAACCCGTGTTCTACCACCCCTGCCCGGCTGTTTAGTTCGGCTGCCAACAAGCCCGGGTCGGTAATCGGTCCAAAGTTGCAATCCAGGATCAGGTTTCCCTGATCGGTGTGAAACTGTCCCCCCTCATCCCTCATCCTCAATGAGACCTTGGCACCAAGGGACTCAATGTAGGCCGACTGGCTTCGCCAGCCGAAGGGGACCAGCTCTACCGGGACAGTCCAGTGTGTCCCCAGCGCTGGGGAGAGCTTGCTCTCGTCCACCACGATTATCTCACGGCGGCTGGCCTGAGCGACGATCTTCTCCCGCAACAGTGCGCCGCCCCCGCCTTTAATCAGGTTAAATTTCGGATCCACCTCGTCCGCCCCATCGATAGTCAAATTCAGCGAAGGGTGTTTCTCCAGTGTGGTCAATGGGATTTTCAACCTTTTAGCCTCCTGTTCCACCTGGCGCGAGCAGGGGACAGCCAGGATGTCAAAAAGTTCCCCCGACTGCAAGGCCTGGGCAATTTTGCGGATGGCAAATGCAGTGGTGGTACCATGCCCAAGCCCGATTATCATCCCGGGCTCGATGAATTCCACCCCCCTCTCCGCGGCCCGCTGCTTCAGCATATCCTGACTATCAACCATGACGATTCCTGTTCAGAAGCCCTCTTGCTGCCTGGGCGACCCTATCAGCGGTAATGCCGAATTTCTCATATAGGACATTACCCGGGGCGCTGGCACCGAAATCGTCCAGCCCGATGATGATCCCTGTCTGTCCCACGTACCGTTCCCAACCAAGTTTTATACCTGCCTCCACTGCGACGCGTGCTTTAATCTCCGGGGGCAGAACCTTATCACGATAGTCCTCCGATTGGCTATCGAACAGCTCCCAACTGGGAAGAGATACAACCCGAACGCTGATTCCCGCTGCGGTCAGGATATCACCGGCTCTCAGGGCGATATGCACTTCGGATCCTGTGCCAATAATGATCACGTCCGGCATCCCTTTGGCGGACTGCCACAGTACATATCCCCCTCGCTGTAGCCCACTGGCCGGCGCATAGTTTTTTTGGTCCAGCACGGGGAGCCCCTGGCGAGTGAAGATCAAGGCCGTGGGTCCATGCTGATTGTTGATCGCTGCCCTCCATGCCTCGATCGTCTCCATGGCATCGGCAGGGCGGATGAGGGTCAGGTTGGGAACGGTGCGCAGCCCCATAAGTTGCTCAATCGGCTGATGGGTAGGGCCGTCCTCACCAAGACCGATGCTATCGTGGGTGAAGACGAAGATCACCCGTGCCCTCGACATTGCCGCCATTCGCATCGACGGACGCATGTAGTCGGAGAATACAAGAAAGGTGGCTGTATAGGGGATTATCCCCCCATGCAACGCCATACCGTTGGCTATCGCCCCCATCGCATGCTCCCGCACGCCAAAGTGTATATTGCGCCCAGCGTAATTCCACTCTTTACCAATAGCGCCCTGAGTGTCCGTGGCCGTGCGATTTGGAGATTGAAAGTCACCCGCCTGTTTAAGCGCGGTGTAGGTCGAGGGGTTTAGATCAGCCGATCCACCGACGAGTTCCGGCAATGCGGCAGCGATATCCTGCAGCACGACCCCGGAGGCCTTGCGGGTTGGAATTCGATCGGGGGAAAAATCCGAGATTTTGCTGTCCCAGCCTGCTGGAAGCTCGCCCGATATCCGTCGGTTGAGCTCTTTTGCCAGAACAGGGTGTTGTTCAGCGTAGCGAGCCCGGATCGCGTTCCATTCCTCTTCCCATTCGTTGCCCCTGGCAAGGGCAACCCGGAATTGTTCCAACACGGCATCGGGGATCAAAAAATTCGGCTCAGTGGGCCAGCCGAGGTTTTTCTTCGCCGCCGCGAGCTCCTCCTCACCGAGAGGGGCCCCATGAACCTTGAATGTCCCCTGCTTGGTCGGGGCGCCATAGCCGAGAACGGTTCGCACACAGATGAGTGACGGACGGGCGGACTCCTGGCACGCGGATTGAATTGCAAGATCTATGGATGTCAGGTCGTTGCCGTCCTCCACCTGCTGAACATGCCAGTCATACGCCTGAAAACGTTTCTTGACGTCCTCGGTGAACGTAAGTGAGGTCGCCCCGGCCAGAGAGACACGATTGTCGTCGAACAACACGATCAGCTTTCCCAATCCAAGATGGCCAGCGAGTGAACAGGCCTCCGCCGATACCCCTTCCATGAGATCTCCGTCACTGGCGATGACGTAGGTGCGGTGATCGATCATTGAATTATCAGGACGGTTGAACCTTGCGGCAAGATGGGCCTCGGCCATCGCCATCCCCACTGCAGTGCTGATTCCCTGTCCAAGTGGACCTGTGGTAGCCTCCACCCCGGGGACAAGGCCCCTTTCTGGATGCCCTGGGGTGGTGCTACCCCATTGACGGAACGCCCGCAACTGATCAAGCGGCAGATCATACCCGGTCAGGTGAAGCAGGGCGTAGTATAGCATCGACCCATGCCCCGCCGAGAGCACAAATCGATCCCGATTTGCCCATTTTGGATTGGCCGGATTATGGCGTAGATGCCGTGACCAAAGCACATAGGCCATTGCCGCCCCCCCAAGTGGTAGTCCGGGATGGCCGGAGTTTGCCTCCTGAATTGCATCGGCCGCCAGGAATCGGATCGTGTTGATGCACTGCTGCTCGAGGTCATCGTTCATCTATTCGTCTTTCCCCTTGTAGATACGGATAATGTGGTCGAGCATGCGCAGTGCGGAGGCTCGATCACGTTGGAAGCTATTACGCCCGATTATGGAGCCAAAACCCCCACCATCGCGAATCGCCCTGACGGCCCTATAGATGGCCTGTTCATCGTCCTTTTTTGCCCCGCCAGAGAAGATGACAATCCGGCGGCCGGCAAACGCACTCTGAACCACGTGCCGCACCCGATCCGCTAGGGTGTCTTTGTGGATTTCATGCTCCGCATACACCGGCTTGGCAGACTCAATTTCGATCCGCTCTGATGGAAGCTTCACCTTGATCAGGTGTGCCCCAAGCTGGCAGGCGATGTGGGCGGCGTAGGCCACCACGTCGAGGGCTGTCTCGCCCTGTTTACTCAACCCGCCTCCACGTGGGTACGACCAAACGACGACTAGCAACCCTGCCGCTTTTGCAGTTCGGGCCAGACCACTTAATTGTTCGTACTGCAGCCGGCGATCCGCCGTACCAGGATATATCGTATAGCCGATCCCCACGCAACCGAGCCTCAAGGCATCCTCCACAGCGGCGGTTTGTGCCCCAAGTGGCTCCGACTCCTCATGCAAAAGGTCATGGCTGTTTAACTTTAGGATCAGTGGAATCTCCCCAGCAAACTCCGCTGCACCGGCCTCCAGAAACCCCAGCGGTGCGGTGTACGCGTTCAGCCCAGCATCAATAGCAAGCTGAAAATGATAGCGCGGGTCATAGCCCGCTGGATTGGGGGCAAAACTGCGCCCCGGCCCATGCTCGAAACCCTGATCGACAGGGAGTATTACCAACTTGCCCGTTCCAGCTAGCCGCCCATGATCGAGGATCCGCCTGAGCCCAGTAAGAACGCCAGGATTTTCGCCTTTGTACCAACTGAGTATCTCCCTTACACGCTCGCTCATCTTATGACCTCCTCATATCCCCATTTTCTAAAAGACCGTATCCGATAGCAACGGTGAAGGCAAGCTGCAGCAGAAAGTTTGACCTGCCCTATAGGGGGAATACAATTAAACCACGTGGGGGGAAATGATGCGTGTAGGGTTGTTCACCGATGCCTATCTGCCTGAGATAAGCGGGGTAACCACTGTGGTCAATCGGTTAAAAAAGGAGCTGGAAAGGCTTGGGCATGTGACATATATCTATGCCCCTAGCTACGGTAAGCAGGAGGTTGATAGTCCGGGGGTATTTCGTTTTCCCTCTCAGCCTTTCATGTTTCACAAGGCGAGCAGGGTTGCCTTCCCATATAGCCGAGGGGCGACACATAGCTTTGAACGACTCGATATCGTTCACAGCCATGCACCATTCTCCATGGGGCTACTTGCACTCGGGGTAGCCACTCGTTACCGAATCCCGCACGTGCATACCTATCATACCTACCTGTCAGAATACCGTCATTACCTGCCGGTCGGCTTGCGGCCACCCAAGAAGGCTGCGGAGAGGGCCTCAGCTGCCTTCTGTAACCACTGCACCGCGGTTACAGCACCCTCAACCCCGATTAAAGAGGAGCTTATTCGCTACGGGGTTCACCGACCGATTCACGTCCTCCCGTTCGGGGTAGATCTTTCCCCTTTTCAGCGGCCAGCGGCGTGGCGGCCCCGTCGCTTACTGGGCATTCCCCAGGATGCCCCTCTCCTACTTCACGTAGGTAGACTTGCCCTGGAGAAGAATCTTCCCTTTCTAATACGAGTATTTGCCCGCATTCATACTGCCGATCCAAGGGTGCCCTTGGTTATCGCTGGGGATGGGCCACTCCGGGGGCAGCTGGAGAGGCAGGTAGAAGAGTTGGGTCTCAGCCACTGCATAATATTTACCGGTTTTATCGACCACCCCCAGTTGATCGATCTGTACAAAGAGGCAGACCTGTTTTTGTTTTCATCAAAAACAGAGACCCAGGGGTTGGTCTTACTGGAGGCTATGGCCGGGGCAACCCCCGTAGTGGCCATCGGTAGGTTGGGGGTACTCGATGTCGTCAAAGACGGGGAAAATGGCCTGTTGGCCCCAGAGGATGAGGGGGAATACAAACGCATCGTCCTTGACCTGTTAGGAGATCATCACCTTTATGAAAGGCTCCGACAAGGGGCAATCGCGACCGCCCGACAATCATCGGCCCAGAAAGCAACCCAAGGGTTGCTTGACATATTCAAGGGGCTGGTTTCCTGAACCGCTCAGGAGGCTCGGGCCAATGCCCCCATCGGATCCCAGGGCGGCAATCTTACGGGCTCTGTTTCAAGGATAGGGGGCAGTTCATCGGGGAGGAATCGCCGCTCGACAGCGATCTCATACATAAACTCGTCAAACCAGCGATCGCTCATCACGAAGAAGCCCTTATCTCCCAGTTTATCTCCCCAACTGTTCTCCACTCGCCACTTGGTCGCCGTTCCGGATGGATCGAGATCAACACCTGTCAGTACCATTGCGTGGGTCATCATGCTTTGCCCATAGTCAAGGCGCTCGGCTTTGTCGGACCTGAATTCGGTGTCATATACCAGGTCGTAATCATAGATCCCCGGATCGAGGATCCCCAAATCTCGCTCCATTGTCTTGCCCACATCGCACCCGAACCAGACGGGGTGCTTAGCCTTGATCATATCAACAGCTGCCTGCTTGAATACCGGCATGGCAACGTTCAAATAACGGATGATGTGACCCTCGACGACGTTGCCCAGATATTGAATCGTATACAGTTTTTTAAACGGTTTATCGACCGTGGGGCAATTGATCAGACATACGATTGAGTCAAGATCGTAGGACACATAACGATCGAAGAATTCCTGTGGGGTAATCTCGCCAGCCCGGTGAAATTCTTTTTCTTTGTCGTGCCATTGCCAGAAAAAACTTCGCGGAGGCTGGCCAAGGTGTATGCAGAGCATGCGGTATATTACGTTAAGCATTTCTGACTTGCGTGATCGTAGCGCCTTGGTGTTTTCACCTTTCTCATGCAGACGACGAAGCTCGGCCGCATACTCGCGCAATTTTCCGGTGATATTGGCATTCATAACTTGTGAATTGCTGCTACTCTCAGTTTCCGGCATTACCTGTTTTGGAACCACACCGTATTTCTTGACCAGGTTGATGAACATATCCCACTGGCCACCATCCTGGATCGGGTCCTTGAGTAGGAACATGAATAGGCGGCCGGTGATTGGTTCGTTTATGGTGGAGATCACGCTTTCCAGGAAATAATTAGCTTTTTCTAATTTGTCCCAGAACATCATGTAATTCTGAGAAAGCTCAAACTCCTCCACTTTCAGGTGCCTCATCGCCTCACCACGCAGCACGTTTAGACCTGAAAACAGCCAACAACGCCCGCTCTTCTTTTGCTCGGTTATTTTATTGCTCGGCAGTTTGTGCGAAAAGGTGTGGTCCGTGCCTGTTACAGCCGCCCGGTTTAATGCCACGGAGTGAAGGGGATTTTTAGTTACGGCATTGAGCGAAAGCCGGTTCTTAGGATTGCTGTTAAATGCCCCCTCAAAGACCTCCAGTTGCTCTTCTGTAATCTGTAATACCATGTCTGTCAGCCTCCTTTGGCCTGGGTTTGCAAGGGGGCAGGTTTCTTCCCTGCAATTCTGCGTGCAAACCTCTCAGAGTCGATGATGTGCCTCTCGTGGTTTGCCTCACAGATCTTTTCCACCTTATCCCACGCCTCGATGTTAAACTGCAGCCGTTTACCGTTGATCCCAACCAATTTTGCCCGCACGTTCACTTCCAAACCTTGAGGGGTCGCCGCAAGATGTCGGAGATCTATGTGGGTTCCGACCGTCTTCTGCTGGGCTGGAAGGAGCGGATCCACCGTCAGTCTGGCACATTCCTCACAGAACCCTGCGAGGACCGGGGTCGCCAACACGTCGACCAATCCGCTCCCGAGCGCACTTGCCAGGTGCTCAGCCTTGACCCTCCACTGCATCTCATTCTGCAACCCAACCTTGAACACCGATGTTCCCCCTTAGTGAGCAAAAGGGTAGTTCACCAGCTCAAACAGTTCAAGGATTAGACAATTACTGGGAAAGTGTTTTTGCAAAACCTTTTACTCTCTAACTTTTTTACGTCCTCGTCGTAAGTGATGGAACAAAGCGCTTCCCTTGTTTAACAGGTAGACAAGGCCGATAACTACGAATAGGAGCTCGATGAACTTGTAGGTAAGAGAGAAGGCGACCGCCCCTTTACCTCCGATGTTGACCAGTTTGAATATTCCAATCAGGGCCGCCTCGCTAGCCCCTAATCCCCCTGGGGTGATCCACAAGAAATATGAGAGCATGATGTTGAGTGTAAACAGAAGGGACAGCTGGCTGAAGTTAAAGGTTGTCTGGGAGGAGAAATGGAAGAAGACCTGCGGACGCATGTAGACGAAGAAGGTGGCGAGTGCCTGGATGAAAAAGGCAATCAGGGTCCCTTTCCAATGACGTGCAAATGCGTCGTAGATCTCATCCTCGGTCTCTGCCACCTTATCCGCCACCCGGCCGAGTGGGTCCTGCCAACGGGCCAGCGGGCGACCCAGCAGACGGATAAAACGACTTATCCACTTGAAGTTGCCAGCAAAGTTGATCAACCCCACTATTGTCCAGAAGGAGGTAAAGGCTACCCCAATTAACACGATCCTCTTAACCTCTGTAGTTAACTGTGGAGATAACAGGGCATAGAAACTCCCGATCAGTACGAACATAATCAAGCACAAACCACCGAGGAATCGCTCCACGACGATGGTGGCGAAGATCCTTGTCGTCGGTGCATAGGTGTGCCTGCCGATCATGAGAGCACGGATCGGCTCCCCGCCAAAATACATCGATGGGGTAAGGTAGCTCACTGCATAGCCGCTCAACCGTGCCCCTACGACAGCGTTAAGGGAGAGCTTGACCCCATAGGCACGCAGGATCACCCACCAGCTAGCTATCCAGGAGAGCATGGCCAGAAGTACAGTACCGGCAACAGCGATGATTCCTACAACGCCAAGATTTCTGATCTCGGAGTATATATCACGCCAGCCTACGTAGTAGAGGACACCACCCAACAGACCAAAACCAACCAGGATGGAGAACACGTAGCTTAAAGACTTCCTGAGCGGCTTATTCATGAATGAATACTAGCACAAATTCTGTAGTTGCAGCAAGGTTAACTGAGGTAGCCAAGGTTTCTCAGCCGCTGTTTTATCTCCTCTTCATCCGCGGCTGTTAAAGGTTCCTCGGGAAATTGACCAGGGGAAAGATCGACCCACTGCGGGGATTGTTCCTCGAGTGTCCCTGGTACAAATGCCTCCTCCCACAATTTTCCGTCCATGCAGCGGGGAATTGGACAGTCGAGCAGATAGAGTATGTTTGGGGCAAGATCGATCAAGGCGGCCCCCTGCAGATTGTGCCTCGACCTGAACGGTGGGCCAACGGCAGTCACAATTCCCTCCATCCGGTGATGGGCACGCGTAAATGGCCGATCAAAAGGCCTATTAGAATAGAACCCGGATGCCCCACTGCCGACCGTGCGCAGCCCTTTCGGCAGAAACAGGATATCTGGTGCCTGGGCCAGTTTGTCCCCATGATAGACCTCCTGTTTTCGAAATACATCCCCCAATAGCGGCTCCCCGGTGTATGGATTTACCACCCCAGTTAGCCCTTTGATGAGTTCATCCACCAGGCTGTCGGCCTCTTTGTTTTTCACGATCCCTTGTGGCTCTCGTCCCTTGAGATTCAAACATACATGTCCGATATCGGAGCGTGAATAGGCTCGGGTTCGACCCCAGTCAATATCATCCGAGGAGAGAAACAGAGAGGATATCAACCAGGCGATTCCCCTGTCACCCGTTATGTCTAGAAACGAATTAGCGACCCCTAACCGGTAGGCAACCGGGTAGAGAAGTCGGCCAAGTCGATATAATCGCCGCTGTGTGAACCCGAGCTGAAACATCAACCGCTTGAACCGGGTAGCTGCTCCTCTTTTTAACTGCAGGTAGCCACGGGCGAGAAGCCAGGTGTTTACGGAGAAAGTATATTTCAGTGGGCCCATCCCGTGGTCGGACAGGATAATAACATTTGCCCCATTTTGTTCAGCGATCTCCACCAGCTCCCCGAGCAGGCGGTCGACCTCTTGGAATACAACAAGCAGTGGATCTAACCCGGCCTTTTTTATCCCCCACAGGTCGTGCTGGACCACATCGGTCGAATGAAACTGGAGCATAAACAGGTCCCAATCTTTTTTTTGCATAAAGTGTCTGGCCACCTTTGCCCGTCCTTGGGCACAGCTTGACAGTGCTCGTACCTTGGCCTTGATGGTGAGATGTTGGGCACAATCTGGGGAAAAGCAGTAACCCGGGGCAACGCGGCGCAGCTCACTGTAGGCCTGTGGTGGATATGTGGGAGAAGGGGCATTTCGTGGGGTGAGAATTCCGGGAATTATGACCCCGTTTACCGGGCGAGGGGGATAGGTCACCGGGACCCCAATGCTTACCACCCGACGATCATTCTGGCTTGCCAGCTCCCAGATTGTCGGATAGGAAAGCGAGTGACTGTTTATCACCGATAACCCGTATTCACTAGGCTTACGGTTAGTCCAGCCGAATACCCCGTGTTTTCCAGGATTAACCCCGGTCTGAAAGCTGGACCAGGCAGGGCCGGTAATGGGTGGAATCGTACTTGTTAAGTTTCCGTGTATCCCTTCATTGAGGAAATGTGCCAGGTAGGGAAGTTTCCCCCCTTCGATCCATGGTTCGATGAGCTGGAACCCTACTCCGTCAAGTCCAATAACAAGCACCCGTCTTTCCATCTTAACACCTCCCGATGAGTAGCATCAAGAGTCGCGCCCACCCGCGACAATGAGGTACACCAGCTCTGAGCAGTACCCTCGCCGATTTACTTTACCCAACCCAGAGAGGGCCGCTTGTATTGTAAAATTGTCTATAGAATTCATCAAATCTTGCCTCAACCAATTTCCCCAACCTTTCAACATCATCCCTTTCGTCCAGTGAAGCGCTTGGGTGGAT
>JAYEMK010000070.1:0-19748 GCA_034718095.1 Candidatus Bipolaricaulota bacterium
TCCCCAGTTCTTTCTGTGAAAATAGTCCATGTGGGAACCTCCGCGGCGACAGGTTGGTTAAACATCATGATTCCAGGCATTCTTGCCTTCTCCGTACTCTCGGCAGGGCTGTTTGCTGTCTCCGGTCACATCACAGCGATGAAGGAGCGAAAGATACTCGATCGGATGGTTGTCACCCCGATGCACCCCCTCGCTTTGTTGGCAGCGATAATCTGTATTCGTCTGGTCGTAATATACCTCTCTAGTTTGATAACCCTGTTTACGGGGCTTCTCATCTTCGATGTGACCTTCACCATAGATTGGACCTATTACTCAATTTTCATCGTCTGCGCCACCCTGGGGACAATGGGGCTCGGCACAATCATCGCACTGCTGGTCAAAAGGCCATCCAGTGCAAGCAACATCGCCAATGTGCTGGCGATGGTGATGATGTTTTTATCCGGGATTTACTTTCCCATCGAGTTTATGCCAGCCTTCTTAAGGGCAGTGAGCAAGGCCCTTCCCCTCACCTATATGGCGGAGGCGCTACGCTTTACTACCGGGGTCGTGGAGATGTCGCTATCCCGCTTCTGGGGGATCACCGCTGCCCTACTTGCCCTGGCACTGGTATTGTTGCCGCTTCTGGCACGATATGTGGTGCGAGCCGATAGGGGCTGAAGAGTCAATCATCCAGCGATCCCGAACAGGTGAAACGCGCCGAGGCTGGCAGCAAGGACGACCAGGCCAGCGATCAGCACACCTACAGTGATCAAAGGGAATGCCCGCTTGACCGGGATTCCCAACAGAAATGCGGCGATCGCCCCGGTCCAGGCCCCGGTGGCGGGGAACGGGATCGCCACAAGCAAAATCAGACCGATGGCCCCATAACGGGAGACCAGTCGCCCCTTACGGCGTGTGCGCATAAACACCCAATCAAGAAATCGGCCAAGTGGCGGCAACCGGCGCAATCCTCGTTCAATCCAGCTCAACCAAAGTAGTAAGGGGACCACCGGGAGAAGGTTCCCGAGAACGGAAAGCAAAAATGCCGCCATAGGGGAAAACCCAAGCGAAATGGCGAGGGGAAGCCCTCCACGCAGTTCAGCGACCGGGGCAGCCGAGACACCGACAACCGTTAATGCACGTGCCAAATTCATGGTATCAGTGTAGCCGCTACCACACGATCGTGGTAGTCTCTCAACCAGCCCTCTATAATATTGGAAAAGGCAGGTGGAGTGAAGTGGAAATCTATAACACACTTACTCGACGCAAAGATGTGTTTTCACCGCAGACCGGGGACACTGTGAGGATGTACGTCTGTGGCCCCACCGTCTACGATCATCTCCACATTGGAAACCTGCGGCCGATCATCGTCTTTGACGCGTTTCGTAAGTACATGGAGTCATTCAAGGGCTGGAAGGTAAACTACGTGCAGAACATCACCGATGTGGACGACAAACTGATCGAGCGCTCGGCGAAGACGAATGAACCCGTAAATGGGCTGGCCGCGCACTATACAGAGGCATATTTTAAATTGCTGGATCGACTGAATGTAAAGGAGCCTACCCACAGCCCACGTGCCACTGACCACATCAAGGGGATGATCGAGTTGATCGCGGCCCTTGTCGATAAGGGATACGCCTACGAACGGAACGGGAATGTGTATTACCGTGTAGCCGCGTGCCCGGACTACGGGAAGCTCTCCGGTCGACATACTGAGGAGCTGCAGGCAGGGGCGCGGATTGCCGCCTCTGAGGAGAAGGAAGATCCACTTGATTTTACCCTGTGGAAGAGGTCAAAGCCGGGCGAACCAAGGTGGGACTCCCCGTGGGGAGAGGGACGCCCGGGCTGGCACACCGAGTGTGTCGTCCTCGCCAGAAAATACCTTGGGGAGACCCTGGATATCCATGCCGGGGGGAACGATCTCATCTTCCCCCATCATGAGAACGAGATTGCTCAGGCGGAGGCCGTAGGCAAAACACCATTCTCCCGCTTTTGGCTGCACAACGGGATGCTATCATTTGACGGCGAGAAGATGTCAAAATCGTTGGGAAATTTCGCCTATGCGTATGAGGTGCTTGAGAAATTTGACCCTGAGACGATCCGCTACTTTTATCTCTCGCGGCACTATCGCAAACCACTCGATTACTCCGAAGGCGCTCTAAAAGAGGCGGGAAAGGCCCTCAGCCGTGTGTATAACCTGATAGCCGAGGTAAACGCTGAACTCAGTGGGGTGGAGGGTAAACCTGGTACAAAGGGGCGCGAGTTTGCCGGAACCCTCTCCAGATTCCGGGAGCGTTACATCGCGGAGATGGATGATGATCTGAACACAGTGGGGGGGATCGCTGCTATTCAAGAGCTTGCCTCTGCGGCCAATCGCTTCCGTCTCACAGCTACTGGGGCTGATCGTCTGGCCCTGGTTCAGGCGATCAAACTTATCCGTGAGCTCGGTTTCCCCCTCGGCTTGTTTCAACGCGAAGAGCGAAACGGCCACGGCATAGAGGATGAACTGATCCGCCTGCTTATCGATCTGCGCGGCAAGCTGCGTGACAGAGAGGAATTTGCGCTCGCTGACTTTATCCGTGCCCGGCTGAATGAGCTGGGGATTTCGATTAAAGATACAGCGCAAGGGACAATCTGGACTTAGGCCCCCTTAAGAAGGATCAAAAAGGAGAAACATTGTGAACTGGCTTAGCCATCTGGAATGTGCTTATTGTGGAAGACAATGCAGCACCGACGAACTTCATAACCTGTGCCCCGAGTGTGGGAGACCACTGCTTGCCCGCTACGATCTGACAGAAACTAAGGGTGCCCGGCTACTGAAGTCCCTACCCGGGCGTGAGGCATCCCTGTGGCGTTATCGCGAGCTCCTCCCGGTCAAGGACATGAAAAATGCGGTCCAGTTGGGGGAAGGGTATACCCCGCTTCTCCCCGCGCGGCGATTGGGAGAAGAGCTAAAGATGGACGGACTCCTCATCAAGGACGAGGGACTCAATCCGACCGGGTCGTTCAAGGCACGGGGATTATGTATGGCGGTATCCCGCGCCAGAGAACTCGGAGTAGGGGAAGTGGCCATCCCCTCGGCAGGAAATGCAGCTGGGGCAATGTCCGCCTATGCTGCCAATGCAGGCATGCCGGCACATGTGTTCATGCCCCAGGACGTGCCGCCCCCATTTCTGATGGAGTGCCGGGCACTGGGGGCCGATGTCACGCTGGTCGATGGTTTGATCACTGACTGCGGCAAACAGGCAAAACAGGCCGCATCCGAGCATGGTTGGTTCGACGTGTCAACCCTCAAGGAACCTTATCGCCTCGAGGGGAAGAAGACGATGGGCTACGAACTGGCGGAACAGCTCGACTGGGAGCTGCCCGACGTCGTCATCTATCCCACCGGTGGGGGGACCGGCCTCATCGGCATGTGGAAAGCATTTTCCGAGCTGGAACAATTGGGATTGATCGGTCCCGAACGGCCGCGGATGGTCGCTGTGCAGGCAGCGGGGTGTGCCCCCATCCCACGTGCCTTCGAGGCCGGAGAGCAGTTTGCCACGCCGTGGGAGGATGCACAGACGGTGGCCGCCGGGATACGTGTACCCGCCGCGGTCGGCGATTTCCTGATCCTGCGAGCGGTACGAGAGAGTAAAGGAATCGCACTTGCCGTGTCCGATGCCGCGTTAATTGCGGGACAGCAGCGAATGGGAAGCCGAGAAGGGATCTTCGCCTGCCCCGAAGGGGGGGCAACGCTCGCCGCCCTCGAAAGGCTCCTTTCCACGGGCTGGATCACACCAGAAGAGACGGTCGTCCTCTTCAACACCGGCACCGGGCTCAAGTACCCGAGGGCACCATTGGGGATTTCTTCACCTTAAATCGGCAATAATGGATAATAACAGCGATCTGTGGGAAGATTGTAAGATCGGTGTGCAAATCCTTGCTGAGAGGTGGGTTTTCTTCAGAGTGCGATGAAAAAAGGACGAGGATTTACCCTCAAACGAGGCCTGATCTGGGGTATGTTGCCACTCGGTGTGGCGTTGATCCTCCTTCTGCTTTTTTTTGTTCTCCTACCCCGGCGCCTGCCTCCGGACGCCATCGTAGTTCCACGCGATTTTCCCACGATACAGGCTGCACTAGATAAGGCCTCCCCGGGGACTGCGATCTTTGTCCAGGCAGGGGAGGGTCCATTTACCGGGCCATTGACGATCAAAACAGCCGGTATATCCCTTTTCTCTAAAGGAGGGAAGGCCAGTTTGCAATACGAGGGCCAGACCGCAGCGATCACCTTAAGTTCCCAAAACGTGAAGATAGATGGCTTTGTCATCACCACCACTGGCTGTGGGATCCGTCTTGAAAATGCGTATGAGTGCATGGTGGAAAACATCGCCATAAGAAACGCCGCCGTTGGAGTAAAGCTTTCAAACTCCCGCTCTAACGAGCTTCATGACATCTCAATCGATGAGGGCAAGGTAGGAATCGAAATGGCCTTATCGGGCGACAATCACCTTGCGACGATTCACATGCAAGGGCTTACAGGCCCTGGTATCAGTCTGATGGGCTCCTGGTCAAATTTGATTGAGAATGTCTCCATTCTTAATGGCCAGGTGGGTATCTCCTTGAAGGACGGTTCAACCGAAAACAAGATACTCTCCTGCCGGCTCGATGGCTTTGTCGATGGAATAGTGATCAGCGATTCCAGGAACAACATCATAGCTGAGACCGGGCTGGATAAAGGCGAGACTGGCATTTCCCTTGATAAGGCAACAGGAAACGAAATCAGGGATAACCAAATCTCTCGCTGTGCTGTAACCGGGGTCGGGCTGCAAGAATCGGCCCTGAACAAATTATTGAACAACAAATTTAATGGAGCCACGCCGGTCGGTGTCACCGTCTCCAAAGGCAATGAGAATGCCCTAATGTACAACACTATAAATGACTGTATGGAATCAGGCATCAGCCTTGCCGATACTGATAAGAATCTTGTACTGGGAAACCGACTTCAGAGAAACGGGATCGGTCTGTATATGCTGGGGGCAAAGGATAACCTGTTGTTGCACAACACCGTGAGGGAGAGCGTCCGCATCGGGATATTGGTCTCGGGGGGCAAAGAAAATCTGCTATTGGCCAATAGGATAACCGCCGGCCCTTTCGGAATCGCATTGGTAAAGACAAATGACAATCATCTGGCTAACAATGAGGTAATGGATTGTGTCCAGGCTGGCCTTTCATTGAACACCTCCAGGGGTAATGTGACCTCCGGAAACGATTTTACGAGAAACAGTACCGGGATCATCATCATCGCCTCATCTCGAACCGCGGTCACAGAAAACAGCGTCTCCAAAAATGACATCGGGTTGAGGCTTTTCCTGGCTGGAGAGGGTACACGCATTGAGGGGAACTTAATCACTGATAATGCGGTTGGAATTGAGATTGATCCCGAACTTGATTGGGCCGAGCCACCCCTGGTAGTAACTGAAGAAAAGCTTAACCGTGAAGCGGAAAACAACATCAGTCCGGTGATTACCAGCAACAACTTCCGTGGCAACAGCCGTTACGATATATGGAACAAAACCGGATGCCCAATTTACGTGGGTAAAAACAGCTGGAATGGTTCGCAAGCAACGGAGGAAAAACAGGGCAATGTCTCAGCCGGGGTCATACTATCAGAATTGGCTACGCGGGCCATCATCGGGGTCGGAACCAACGCCCAACTCGACCAGGTGATCCTTGGGCAGCTCGTGCGGTCCTATCTGCAGGAAAATGGCTTCCGAGTGGTAGACCTTATCGGCTTACGGGACAAGAAACGGCTCGGCACGGCGCTCGCGCAAGGGGACATAGAACTGATTTGGGTTGCCCCGAGAGCCATCGAGCCGATCCAAACGGGGTCATCTGAATATGTAACTTTGTCCACAATTAAAATGAAGAGGTTTGTGGTGGTCGCCTCAGGGGAAATTGCTGCTGCACTCCCCCGGCCCACGGTATCTGCGCTGTCACTATTGATTCAGGAAGGTTCTGAGCCGGTGACGATAGCCGCTTCAAAGACACTGACTGACGAGGAACTGGGAGGGTTCCTGTCAGCCTACAGTATGCCGTTCATCATGGACAATGTAGTCAGAACTCAAGCCCTGGCAGAGACGGAATCCATCCTCAAGTTGGGGAACGCACAGGTGGGAATAGTAAATGGTATCCAAGAGACCCTCTCATCAACGGGGTTTGAGGTCCTTGAGGATGACCTTGGGTTCTTTCGCACAGGGGAATTAGCTCTCGTCGCCCGGCGGAATCTGCTTCTCACCCATCCTGAGGTCGAGCCCCTCCTGGAAAACCTCACTTCGCTGCTGACAGAGGGCTCGATTCACCGGCTGGCAATCCGGGCAAGGCTGCTACACGAAGACCCCACGACAGTGGCGGAGGGGTTCCTCACCGAACAAGGGCTCATTCCACGGTAACCTAAGGGAGATTAGATGAATAAGATAAAAGTCGCGGCACGATTGTCAGGGGCGGGCAGGCGGGGGCTCGCGTGGGCAAGGATGTTCAGGGCGGCGATCTACTATCGGACCTCGCTCGGCACAAAGATCCTCATCCCTGTGTTTGTAGTGACCCTGCTGGTTATCGGGGTCCTGTCATGGTTCTCGTTTGTCTCTCTTAGATCGACAATCGTCTCCATCTATGAGCAGCGCGCCCGCGGCGTCGCCACGGTCGTCTCCAAATCAATTCAGGAAAAAGAATACGTTCTCTACTACTCAGAGGAACTGGACGCCGATATCGAGAACATCTTGAAGTCTTACGAGAGTATGGTTGGGGTCACGATCATCGGGATGAGCGGAAGAGGATTGATTACCATTGCGAGTACTGATCCCACACAGGTTGGCAAGCTCGTTCCCGACGACGAGCAAGGACGGCTGCTGCACCTGCGCGAGGTTGAGGTATCGAGGGTGCGGATTGGGGGGGTTGATTACCTGAGGGCGCACCATCCGTTGATAATGGACTCCGAACTGGTCGGGATTGTCTCCCTGGATATGTCACTTACCGAGCAGCGGCACCATCTCCACAAACTTGCTCTGCAGATTGGGATTGGGGCTGTGATTGGGTTTGTGATCCTGGGGACCCTGTTGTATACGGTATTGCGACTAACCATAATGAACCCAGCGGCTAGGCTGGCCCGTGCAGCCAAGGCCGTCTCACGAAGGAACTTTGAAATTCAGGTCTCCCCCGGTCCCCCGCGTAGACCAGGGATGAAGATTAGAGATCAAATGGTGAGGCTAATTGAGGTCTTCAACCTGATGGTCAAGGTTATCGCCTCCCGTGAGGGGCAACTACGGGAAATGGTAATACTGGACGAGTTGACAGGTGTCTACAACTTTTCGCACTTTCAAAACACCCTTTCAGTGGAATTGGCAAAGAGTAGTCGTTACAAGCACCCATTATCTCTACTTGTCTTAGAGGTAATGAATATTGGCCAATTGCAGGAATCCGACCGGGAAGGAATTCTCATTACGGTGGCCAACTTCTTGACGGGCCACTTGAGAAATGTCGATCCAATCTTCCGCATCGCCGAACATCGGTTTGTTGCGTTGTTGCCGGAGACACCTCCCTCTGGTGCACAAGTAGCAGCACAGCGGTTGAGGACACAGAGCGCCGATATCACCTCCACCTCCGAGATTCCATTCTCATTACGCATCGAGGCGAGTGGATGGGGAGAAGGGGAGATACCTGACGTGGAGGATATCATCAGTTTGGTGCAAGCACCGCTTAACAGCGATTAGGAATGGAATGAGGGTGAAGCGCGCCGCCAGCTCGCTTTGGAAGCTGGAATTCCTGGTCCTGGTGTTGTTTGTTGGACTTTGTCTGGTTGGGGTGAGGACCTGGCCACAGGCAAACCTCGCGCGTGGTGGCGAAATCGGCCAGATCGATATCGATGGACTGGTGCCATTTCAGATATCTTTTCAGTTTCGGAACATTGGTCAGACCCCGTTAGAGAATGTGCATGGGAAGGCAGTACTCAATGACCGGGCTGGCAATCCGATAGAAGAGATACCGATCGATTTTTTCTCCGTCGGTGTGGAAAAACAGATAGCCGTGGCGGCAGCCAGCCGATGGGAATTCCAAACCCCGGGCATCTACCTTCTGCAGGTCACATTGGATATAGGTCTCGAGGGGCTGGTCTCAAAATCGCTGGCGTTTCGTATAGTGCCGATTTCGCTCCCACTTGCCCCAGCGCGGGAGTTGGAGGGGGAAGGCCTATATACTGTCTCTCAGCAGCCGGCAAATTGGGGTGTCTCCAAGATCGATGCCCCCCTGGCATGGCGCTCAACTCACGGGGCTGCTGAGCTCGTCGTTGCAGTGATCGACTCTGGAATAGATTTCAGCATTCCTCAGCTAGCTTCATGCATGTGGACCAACGATGCCGAGATCCCCGACAACGGGATCGACGATGATAGAAACGGTTACATCGACGATATACATGGTTGGGATTTCCGCGACGATGACAATAGCTCGGCTGTCGGTACCAGGCTTCACTGGCACGGGACGTTCATTGCCTCCATCATCGCTGCCTGGCCGGACGATAATGCGATCGTCGGCATTGCCCCTGGGGTAAAGTTAATGGACGTGCGGTTCCTCGACTATAAAAACCTGTTCTATAAGAGGGACTGGAACAGGCTCGCGCAGGCAATCGATTATGCGGTCGATAACGGTGCACGTATAATTAACCTGAGCATCTACACAACTGTCACGCCGCCGGCTGTCCTGAAGCAGGCTATCCGTCGCGCATTACAGCAGGGTGTGATCATCGTCGCCATCACTGGAAATAATGGCGCAAATAAGATTACCTATCCGGGGAAGTATGAAGGTGTGATCGCTGTCTCCGCAACTGACCGCAACGATCGACTTGCCGAGTTCAGTAACTACGGCGATGAGGTAGAGGTTACGGCCCCGGGGAAACATATCACCTCTCTTATCAACGGGGGGATACCCACCACAAAGTCCGGCACCTCCTTTGCCGCACCCCACGTAACCGCCCTTTTGGCACTCATCCTCTCAATTAATCCCAGTCTGTCTGCAACAGAGGCCGTGGCAATCATGGAGAATAATACGATTGACCTGGGCGCACAGGGCTGTGACAACCGATTTGGTTACGGGCTTATCAATGCCTACTCCGCGGTGAATGCGGCAAACGAGCGGATTGCTAACAGATAGTGGCAACAAGTGAACATGAAAAAAGGAGGAAGATTGGAAAAGCGATCTACAGGTAAAATTGAAGTCGATAACAGATGGACCCCACCTGAGGACTGGATGAGGATCAACACCATCGATGCCCACGCGGAGGGGGAGCCCCTGCGCATCATCCGCGGTGGATTTCCCGATTTACAGGGGGAGACAATCCTCGAACGCCGTCGCTACGCCAAAGAAAAACTCGACCACCTGAGGACCGCCCTCATGTGGGAGCCACGGGGGCATGCGGATATGTATGGCTGCCTTGTCACCCCACCGGTCACCCCGCAGGCCGACTTCGGCGTGATATTTATGCATAACGAGGGGTACAGCACGATGTGTGGACACGGAATCATCGCCGTGACCACGGTTGCGCTGGAGACGGGGATGATCCCAATGCAGGCCCCACAGACTACGGTCACCATAGATACCCCCGCCGGGTTAGTTGTTGCCCGCGCCTGCATACAGGGTAACCGGGTGAAAAGCGTCTCCTTCCGCAACGTCCCCTCGTTCGTGTTGATAAGTGATGAAACAGTCGAGGTCCCAGGGCTCGGCAGCGTTCAATATGACATCGCCTTCGGTGGGGCATTCTATGCCTATGTACAGGCAGAACAGGTCGGGATAAGCTGCAACCCGGATTCTGTGACCTCCCTGATCGAGACAGGGATGGCGATCAAGCGAGCGGTGATGGGCAATCGTCAAATCACCCATCCGTACGAAAAAGAGCTTGGTTTCCTCTACGGGACGATCTTCATCGCCCCGCCGCAAGGCGAAGAGGTGGATAGCCGCAACGTGTGTATCTTCGCCGAAGGCGAGGTGGATCGGAGCCCGACTGGGACCGGGGTGAGCGGCCGTCTTGCGATACACCACGCCCGCGGGGAGATCGAACTCGGCCAACCGATGGTAATCGAGAGCATCATCGGGACACGGTTCACAGGCCGTGTAGTGGAAACGACCCGCTTCGGACCCCATCCGGCGGTAATCCCCGAGATCGAGGGAAGAGCCTACATCACTGGAACCAATGAATTTCTCATCGACCCAGCTGATCCGTTAGCACACGGATTCATCCTCCGTCTGGGCAAGGGTCGATAGATGCAGGAAGGAGAACATATTGAGGCCTCATCAATAAAAGCCACCAGCTATCGGCACAACTTCCTGTCGTTCCTTGGAGAGGCCACTCTTTTCGGCATCGGTATCCAGTTTGCCAACACTACGACGATCCTCCCAAGCTTTGTCAGCCAACTGGGAGGTGGTGCGGTGCTCGTCGGGCTTATCGTAAGCATAAATCAAGGTCTGTGGCGGCTTCCTCAGCTCATCTTTGCCAACTTTCTGACCAACAAGCCACGCAAGAAACCGTGGCTCACCAGGGCCGGGATAATCGGACGTCCAGCCTACCTCCTGTTTGCGATTGCGCTGTGGTTCGGCCTCGGTCATTGGCCATCCGCAGCATTGACCCTGTTCTTCCTCGCCCACGCCCTGTTTTACACAAATATGGCCATGGACAGTGTAGTGTGGTGGGACGTGTTTGCAAAAGCGATTCCGGGCTCAAGACGAGGTCGGTTACTCGGGCTGAGCACCATGTTGCGGGGAGCGTTCTCGGTCGGGGCAGGCTTCCTCATCGCGTGGATGCTGGGGAAGAACGGCCCTCCATTCCCATTCAACCACGCCGCCCTCTTTACCTTGAGCGGTGTATTTCTCTTGCTGTCTCTGGCATCGTGGACCAGGGTGGTCGAGCCGGAAGAACCCGTCGAACGTCAGCGCACGCCATGGCGTGACTATGTACGACAAATGTCCGATATCTTCCGTCACAATGGGGCATTCAGATGGCTGATCCTCGTTCGGTTGCTCGCCGGGCTGGATGGCCTGGCGCTCGGGTTTTACATCATCTTTGCCATCCATAGAATGGGATTCTCCACAGCAAGCCTGGGACTGTTCACCGCTGTACAGACCGTCGGCGGGATCCTGGCCGGGGTACTATTTGGTGTGATCAGTGAAAGATTCGGAACCCACCGCGTCATCCAGCTTGGTACCCTGTTCAGCCTCTCTGCACCCCTGGTGGCACTTGGCTTCCTGCTGCTTGGACCCCCCGATGGTCTGGTTGGAAACGTGCTTTATTCGTGGGTGTTCCTGGCGGTCGGGGTGTTTCTGACTACTAACTTCATCGGTTTTTCAAACTATGTTATCGAGCTTGCCCCACCTGGGCACCGCGGTACCCACATCGGCCTGTTCAACACGATGACAGGGGTACTGGTCGTATGGCCCGCGGTCGGGGGTTGGCTGCTTGAACAGACATCCTATCTTGTCCTATTCTCGGTCACAGCAGGATGTCTATTACTGGCACACGGTCTGAGCTGGGGGCTCCCCGCCATCCATCGTCTCCCTTCACCGTGGAAGCCAGGAACATCGCCACGCCGGTAACCAGATTCTACGATTGCACAAAAATCTACCTGTTTTTGCGTAGGGATAGATGGATTGATACGTTGTCGATTCCTGTTATAATTTTTAGTAGTGGGGAATTTGCTAAAGGCAAAAGTATCAGCCTAAATAAATAAGGGGGTGATAATACTGCAAAATCGTCGGTAGACAAATCGAAACAGTATTTCACCAAGGAGGTAAATCTATATGTATCGCAAACTGATTGTCCTTGGCTTAGCGGCTGGTTTGGTGTTGGGCCTGTTTACGACCGGTATAACTGAGGAACTGGCAGAAAATCAAGTCTTGCGCATAGCACTGGACGCAGCAGATTTAAACACGCTTGATCCCCATCGCGCGGCGGCCACCATGGACCGTGCGGTGGTGGATATGGTATTCAACGGTCTGGTCCGCTACAAACCGGGGGATATATTGGTCTTTGAGCCGGATCTAGCAGTGGAGATCCCGGAGCCCACGGACGGTGGGTTGGTTTGGACCTTCCAGTTGAAACAGGGCGTTATGGTCCACCCATGGGACGGAAACGCTGGCTACGAACTGACGGCGGAGGATGTCGTCTACTCCTTCAACAAGGCGGCCGATCCCGATCGCTCCTCTTATGCAGGGGAGTATGGCGGGATGAGCTTCGAGGCCGTCGACAGGTATACGGTGAAGATCACATTGGCAGAGCCACTTTCATCGATGCTCTTCCTGCCGAAGGTTGCTGACTATTGCGGCGGGTTCATCGTCCCCAAACAACCGATCGAGGCGCTGGGGGATGACGCGTTCAAGACCCATCCAGTAGGGACCGGGCCGTTCATGTTCAGTGAATACGTACCTATGGATAAAACGGTTCTGGTCGCCAATCCAGACTACTTCCGCGGTGCACCTGTCCTGGAAAAGGTCGAGGTGCGTTACATGCCCGAGGTCAGCAGCCGCGAGTACGGACTGCGCTCAGGCGAGCTGGAGGTAGTTGAGGGACGTCGTGAGCAAGATTGGGTGGAGACGATGGAGGAAAATCCCGGGATCGTAGTCGATGTCTTCGGACCGGGCGAGACGGTCGTCCTGCACTTCAACCTCAAACGGGAATATATCAAAAAGAAAGCGGTGAGGAAGGCGATCGCCTACGCCCTGGATCGCGACTCATTCCTGGCCTTCTTCGGCAGCACGGCAGAGGCGCTCTATTCCCCGGTGCCGGTGAAGTACCTCGCCGGTGGCCTGACCTATCCTGAGCTGTGGGCGGCCGGGCTTGCCTATAACGTCGATCGGGAAGAGGCAAAAGATCTGCTTGCCGACGCCGGACTCGCCGATGGGTTCACCATGGAGGCGGTGACCTCGGAGAGGGCAAGCTACAGGCGCGTCTACGAACAGATACAGGCTCAACTTGCCCGGATCGGCATCGACCTGAAGCTTAAGGTCGTCGACCATTCCACCATGCACTCGCTGATCAGGGAGGACACCAATCCGATCACTATCTACATCGCGTGGAGGGCGAATGCCGATGTTTTCCTGACCCGTTTCTACCACTCCGACTCGATCGTGGTCACCGGGGCCAAGTCGGATACCAACTTCTCCCACTACACCGGAATCGACGACCTCATCGAGGCGGCACGCTCAGAAGTGGACGCCGACATGCAGATCGCACTCTGGAAGGAGGCACAGCGGGAGATCGCCGAGTACCTGGTGTCCTATCCGTTGATCATGCTGAAGTACATCTTCGCTCGAACCGACAAGGTGGACTGGGGCTACGACCTCAAGTCTACGGTGGCCCTGTACACACAGATAACGGAGAACACCCGTATATTGAAGTAATCACCTAAGATTGCGGTGCAGGCTATCTTCGACACACAAAGGGCCTGCACCGTTTTTGATGAGGGAGAAGCTGTGACCGGGTACCTCGTTCGTAGAATTCTTTTGTGTATTCCAATCTTGCTCGCTGTGTTGACGCTTGTCTTCCTATTGGTGCGGGTGGCCCCTGGCGATCCCGCTGTCGCCGCCCTCGGGGACTATGCGTCGAAGGAGGCGGTGGAGGCCCTCCGCGAGAAGATGGGGTTGAACGCACCACTCTATGTGCAGTACTTCCAATTTCTCTCCGGTCTCCTCCATGGTGACCTTGGAAAATCTTTGATCACCAGCAGACCGGTCGCCGCGCAGGTCGCCAGTGCCTTTCCCTACACGCTTGAGTTGACGGCGAGCGGTATTCTGCTCGGCTCGTTCCTTGGAATTCCACTTGGGATATTTACGGCGCTCCACCGGAACGCCATGTTCGATTATCTGGGACGTCTATTCTCCCTCGTAGGCCTTTCCGTTCCAGCTTTTTACCTTGGTATCTTGCTTATCCTGCTCTTTGCTATCAAGCTTGAACTGTTCCCTGTGGTGGGGGGAGGTAATCTAAGCGACCTCGGAGAGACTCTCCGCTACCTGTTTCTCCCCGCTCTCACCCTGGCACTGATCATGATGTCATATATCACGCGCATGACCCGTTCTTCTGTCCTTGATATCCTAAACGAGGACTACGTGAGAACAGCGCGCGCCAAGGGGCTCCGCGAGCGGCTCGTCGTATACAAACACGTCCTAAAAAACGCCCTCTTACCGATATTATCCGTGATCGGCATGTTCGCCATCGTGCTCATCGGAAGCTCGGTGATGACCGAGGTCGTCTTCTCCCGGCCCGGTCTGGGCAAGATGCTGGTTGGGGCGATGAAACAGCGTGATTACATCATGCTGCAATCGATCATGGTCATCTTCAGTTCGTTGGTCGTGTTGATCAATCTCCTGACCGACCTGGCCTACGGCTTCATCGATCCGAGGATTCGCTATGAATGATGGCAAAATGAGCGAGACAAAAAGGCTGTGGAAGACATTCATACAGAACAGGACCGCCTTTGTCGGGGCCGTGATCGCCCTCATTGTGGTGTTGATAGCCATATTCGCGCCGTTTATCGCCCCATACGATCCGCTTATTCAAGACGTCTACAATCGGCTGCTTTCCCCGCAGGGTGGGCACCTATTGGGGACGGACAACTTTGGCCGAGATATCCTCAGCCGAATAATCTACGGGGCACGCGTATCACTGCTTGTGGGGATATCCTCAGTGTTGATCGGGATGGTGATCGGCACGAGCCTCGGCGTCATCGCTGGGATCAAGGGGGGAAAACTTGAGAACCTGATCATGCGAGGGGTCGATGTGCTCATGTCTTTTCCCAACTTGATCATGGGGTTGATGGTTATGGCCGTGCTCGGTTCCGGGATGGGGAAACTGATAATCGCAATTGGGATCATCATGGCCCCGCGATTCGCCAGGATAGCCCATGGACCCACCCTCGCCATCAAGGAACAGGATTACATCACCGCTGCCCGTGCCCTCGGCTTCGGCGACCTTAGGGTGATCTTTCGACATGCGTTGCCCAACATCCTCGGTGAGGTCCTAGTAATGGGCACACTATGGACCGCCACTGCCATCCGCATTGAGGCCAACCTGAGCTTCATAGGTCTTGGGGTACCACCCCCTACCCCCACCTGGGGGGGAATCATCCGTGAGGGGATGGACTACCTGAGCAACGCATCATGGATCTCGTTGTTCTCCGGGGCAGCGATCCTGATAACCGTATTGTCGTTCAATATGTTGGGGGATGGAATCCGCGATATCATCGATCCCCGCACAACCCACGGCAAATAGAAACTGGAAGATCATCTAACGCTTAAATTCAAGTCGCCTGCATTTTCCGTTAAAATAGTAATGAACGTAGATGAGGTGATGTATCGTGAGCAAGCTAGTGATCGTATCTAATAGACTGCCGGTGAAAACGGAAAGGCGCGATGGGAAACTCGTCTTTACCCCCAGCGTGGGGGGATTGGCAACAGGGCTCGGCTCATTCTACCGATCGCGGGACAGCGTTTGGATCGGTTGGCCAGGGATCGCCACGGATGAACTCACCGAGCAAGACAGGGTCTACACAAATCAACAGCTGGAGAAAAAAAACTGCCACCCAGCCTTCCTCTCTCAGCAAGATTTGAACGAGTACTACTATGGCTTCTGCAACAAGACCATCTGGCCCCTGTTTCACTACTTTCCTCTGTACACAAGCTATGCCGACTCTTTCTGGAGGGCATACGAGCGCGTTAATGCCGCGTTCTGCGAGACCGTTGTCGATACCGCCGAGCCAGGGGACACCATCTGGATCCAGGACTACCACCTCCTCCTTCTCCCCGGGCTTATCCGCGAGCGGCTACCCAAGGCAAAGATTGGTTTTTTCCTACACATTCCCTTTCCATCTTCAGAGGTGTTCCGCCTGCTCCCATGGCGGACCACATTGCTGAATCACCTGTTGGGGGCAGACCTGGTCGGGTTTCATACCTATGATTATGTCAGGCACTTTCTGGCCAGTGTGCGGCGAATCCTTGGCTACAGTCAGATCTCCGCCAGCAGCCTGGTCATTGCTGTCGGTGACCGTGTTGTAAAGGCCGACGCCTTCCCGATGGGGATCGACTATGAACACTTTGCAAGAACGGCCACTGAGCCTGAAACGGAGAGAAAGAGAGATCAGCTTCGTGATAAGATCGGAGATAGAAAGGTTATCCTCTCTGTAGATCGCCTGGATTACACCAAAGGGCTCACCCAAAGGCTAGATGCCTTCGACCTGTTCCTGGATGAATTTCCACAGTATAGAGGTAAAGTGACCCTCGTACTAAAGGTCATCGCATCCCGTGCCGCGATTGACCAGTATCAACAGCTTAAAAAGCGACTCGATGCCCGGGTTGGACGGATCAATGGAAAACATGGCTCACTCGACTGGATGCCAGTGTGGTATCTGTACCGATTCCTTCCAGAAAGAGAGCTTGTTGCCCTGTATAACCTTGCTGATGTCGCCCTGCTCACCCCGCTGCGGGACGGGATGAACCTGATAGCAAAGGAGTTTCTAGCGGCAAAGCTTCGCGCAAATGGCATGTTGATCTTAAGCGAGATGGCCGGGGCCGCTAAGGAATTACCGGAATCCCTGCTTGTCAATCCCAACAACCTGGGGGAGATCGCAGCGGCGATCAATACTGCACTCACCATGTCAGAGGATGAACAAATTGAGCGAATCCAGTTGATGCAAAAGCGAATACAGCGGTACGATGTAGTGCGCTGGGCGGAGGATTTCATAGAAAAGCTTTCCTCAGTCAAGCATATGCAGTCCCGGCTTGACGCCAGGAGGCTGGGGGTCAGCTTGAGGCCCCCGCTTATTGAGGCATACCGAAACGGAAAAAACAGGCTACTTCTCCTGGATTATGACGGAACACTGGTCTCGTTCACCGCCAACCCTGCCGCAGCCCACCCCGACGATGATCTGGTGAAGATCCTTACTGCACTGACGCAGTCCTCAGGGACGGAAGTGGTCATCATAAGCGGCCGGGATAAGGGGACACTACAGCGGTGGTTTGGCACACTGGGTATGGGGTTGATAGCTGAACACGGGGTATGGATCAAGGGACAGGATACGGGCTGGCAAACTATCGAACAATTATCCAACGATTGGAAAACAGAGATCCGTCCACTTCTAGACCTGTATGTGGACCGGACACCGGGCTCATTCCTGGAGGAAAAGGAGTTTTCCCTGGTGTGGCATTACCGAAAGACGGACGAGGAGTTCGCCAAGGTCAGGGTGGGTGAACTAAAAGAGGATCTCGCTCCCCTCGTCGACAACCGCAACCTGGGGGTGTTTGATGGGAACCACACTATCGAGGTCAAGAATGCTGGTATCAACAAAGGAAGGGCTGCTCTGACATGGACCTCCAAGAGTGATTGGGACTTTATCCTGGCAGTTGGAGACGACAGGACGGATGAGGACACATTTTCAGTGTTACCTGAAACTGCCTACTCAGTGAAAGTAGGCCTGCAGCCATCCCAGGCCAGGTTCAATCTCGAGTCACCGAGAGAGGTGCGGTCCCTATTGCGCAAGCTGGCCGAGGCAGGTGGGGCTTCACCCTAAGTGAGTTGACCATTCAGAGATACAGAATCTCTAGATCATGGGCAGTACTAATGGCTCTGTCAGGTGGCAGCACTGCGACCCGCCGTTTGCCACCGTAGGCAATCGAGGTGAAGATGGTGAGACAACGATCGCCGAACAGGTAGGGAGGGGCATGTGGCTGATGGGAGCGGACCAAAATGTGAAGGTTCAGCCTTTCCATTACCTTGTAGAAATAGTCGCGGCCGTAGCTGGGCCGACTGAAGACCCCGGGATCAATTGCATACCCAGGGACATCCGCCCAATCCCCCCAGGTGGCCTTGCGCCAGTCCGCTGAACCAAGCTCGATCCTGTCTATATCATCTATGGATTGAATGTCCGGCAGGGCGGCGTGCAACCCCAGGACCCCGTGCGGGGAGAGGGCGGCAAGGGGAAGAAAGGAGAGTGCCTCCGAATACAATCTCCGCCGACCCGGGGGCAATCCCTCCCAGAAATCCGCCGGAGAGAATGACGCGACCTTCCATCCCTCATGGTTTCCCATCAAAAGAAATACCCGTTCAGGCTGGGCAAGCTTCGTCTCGAGGAGCAGGCGCAGGTTCCCCTCGGAGTCCGGTCCGCGGTCCACATAGTCCCCCAAAAAGACGATCACCGCCTCGGTATCGAGGAAGCGGGAGAATACACGTTCTGTCGCCTCTGTGTCCCCGTGGGTGTCTCCGACGAACACCACCGTTTTGCCCTCGGGAAGGCGGATCAGACGTCCCTCACTTTTCCATAGATCAATTGCAGAGTGCAAAAGTTCTTTTTCATTCATCGCAGGAGGACCTTAGCCTATTCAAACGAATCTTTCACCTCGGCTACCCCATCATGCACCATCAGTCGGCCGCGGGCAAAGACATGTGCGATTTTGAGCTTCTCATCCAACAGGACAATATCGGCGTCCATCCCTTCCCCGATCCGCAATGAGGAGAAGGTCTTTGATTCCTTCCGGTTTCGGTGTGTAAATGGTTCCACCACGGATAAGTGTACATTGAACGGCGTGGTTCATATGCCCCGACCCTTCCTTTCTGATGATTCAACCCGATGATCGCTCTTTCGGTTGTTCCTTCGCTGCCTCTGCAGGTCCTCGCATCCGCTCAAGCACGGGCTCGAATGCCCTGGCAACGGAAGCCCCTTCAACCGCCTTCTCCGCGATCACGTTGATCTGCTTGCGGGCCGCACCGAGCTCTGAGGCTAGATCCTGGATCCTTTTCTCCAGTGACCCGTTGATCTCCTGTAGGTGGCTGATCTTCTGCTCCAGGGATTTACGCCCTCCCTCCCTCTCAGCCTCTTTCAATGCGGCTTTGTGTTCCATCTCTCGCCTTATTTCGGCACTCGCCTCCTCCCTCGCCAGTGTCACAGCCGCTTCCAATCTTTCGGGAAAGCCTTCGATCTCGCTCGCCATCCGCTGGAATTCCTCCTCTTTCGCTCCTATGGCCGCTTTTCTTTCTGTGATCTCCTTTTCGGCCTCTTCCCTCATTGAACGGAGGCTTTTTTCAAGTTCTGCCCTCTTCTCGGAGTATTCATCCTCCTCAAGGCGCCTGTTTCGGTCCCGGTCGTACTCGTATTCAGCCTGCTCCCTGGCACGTTCCTTTGCAGTGCGCTCCTTCTCCGCCTCCCAGCCGGACTGCTTCTCCTCCATCTCCCGTTCGAGCTGTGTCCTCCTGTCGTCGAATTCTTTCTCCAGCCGGTCTCTATTTTCGGCGTAGTCCTGCTCGAGCTCGCTGTTGTGTGCCACGTATTCAGCCTCGGTTTTTGCCCTCTCCTCGGCATAGGCGGCGGTAAGCTTGGACATGGTGTCGGCAGCGTATTCGATGTCGTGCAGATCCTTGAGCCTTGACTCCTGCAGCTCCACGGCACGGTTAATCTGCTCGAGTTTCTCCGCCTGTTCGGACATCTTATCGCCCAGCCCGCTGAGGGTGGACCCGACAAGTGCCCTCAGCCTGCCAGTTCCCTCAAGGACAGAGTCCACTGTCGTCTCAAGCCCGGTGTCAAGAGCTTCGCGAGCCTGTTTTTTTTCCAGTTCGGTAAGCCTGTCGTCCGCCTCTTTTCTTGCGGAGGCTTCCTCTTTCAGTTCATCCAGGAGACGGTTGTACTCCTCGATGATCTCCTTCTTGGTCATACTCATTGAAACCTTTTCCGGAGATTCCATGATTCCCTCCTTAGGCGTCCCTATCCGCG
>JAYEMK010000071.1:0-7113 GCA_034718095.1 Candidatus Bipolaricaulota bacterium
CCAGAGATTGGTCAGAGGTTGCCTTTTCCTCTCTTCTGCTCTAACATTATACTTAAGAGGAGGGGTTATGTAATGGGAAGGCTACCCGACCTACTTACCGCTACTCGAGGGATACTTGCGCTCGTGATCGCCCTGCTTGGGCTTATGGGTCCACGGGCACTGGAGACCGTAATCCTCCTCACTATTCTTGGGTGGACGACGGACATCCTCGACGGCAGACTGGCCCGTCGTATCGACAAAGATGTCACCTGGGTCGGCGAGCGGGAGTTCACCTTCGACATGATGATGGTCTTCGCAGGGCTCTGCTACCTGGTAATGGCCAAGTTCATCCCTTTTGCCCCGGCAGTTATCTACGTCATGATCGCCGCTGCATTTATTGCCTATTTCCGTTCCAAGTCAGTCACGATGTCATTTGCCTTCCCTCTGGTGGCACTCCCGCTTATAGTTGCCTACTTCAATGCACCACGTGCCGCGTGGTGGTTCATCATATGGCTTTGCCTGGCACTGCTGTTCGACTGGCGGAGGTTCAAAGACGTGGTATTGGAGTTCATCAAGAACGCCAGAGCCATCCAACGACGCTAGAGGAGCCTATTTTTTCCGATATTTTCGGTGTGTGCGTATGCACGCTCTGTCGCCACCCGACCCTGCAACGTACGTTTTATGAAACCCTCTTTCAACAGGTAAGGCTCAACCACCTCGGAGATGGTCTCTTTCTCCTCGGAGAGGGCAGCTGCGAGGGTATCCAGACCGACTGGTCCACCGTTGAATTTGCGGATGATCGTCCCCAAGGTCTCTCTATCCAGGGGATCAAGTCCGACAGGATCAATCTCCAGCAACTTAAGCGAGCGCTCCGCTGTCTCAAGGTCGATATTCCCAGCCCCTTTCACTTGGGCATAATCGCGCGTTCTGCGCAGCAGGCGATTGGCAACCCTGGGGGTACCACGGGCCCGCTTGGCAAGCTCGGTTGCCCCGGCTGAGCTCACCTCCACCCCGAGCAGTTTGCCGGAACGGAGGATGATCGAGCGCAACTGCTCCGCGCTGTAGAAATCGAGGCGGAGAACCACCTCGAATCGATCCCGGAGCGGGGCAGCGATGAGCCCGGTACGGGTGGTGGCACCGATCAGCGTAAACGGCGCAACATCAATGCGTAATGACTGGGCCCCTGGACCCTCACCGAGAATGACATCGATCTTGTAGTCCTCCATCGCTGCATAGAGTGTCTCTTCAACATTACGCCGCAGGCGATGAATCTCGTCGATGAAGAAGATATCCCGCGGCTGCAGGTTGGTAAGGATGGCGGCCAGATCACCTGCCTTCTCGATAACTGGACCGGAACTGACACGAAGGGAAACCCCCATTTCCGCAGCAATGATGTGAGCTAAGGTTGTCTTGCCCAACCCGGGGGGACTACACAGGAGGACATGGTCCAATGCCTCCCCCCGCTCCTGCGCCGCCTTGATATATATGTGCAGTTTGTTCTTGACCGCCTCCTGCCCAGCAAAATCATCGAGCCGAGCTGGACGAAGGGTGGTGAAGACACTGGCCTCGTCCAGCGAGTCATTGGAAAGATCCCCGATTTTTTCTACTCGCATCTCAAATGGATGGTACGAAAGCGATGGCAAACTGTCCAATCCCAGAGGCAAACAGGGGCACTTTTTGTTAATATCCATATCAGGTAAAGGAGTAATATGAATGCCGCTGTCGTTACTATAGGAACATTTGACGGGGTCCATCTTGGACACCAGGCGGTTCTAGGGCGGGTCGCCCAACTGTGCCGGGAAAGACAGCTACCGGGCATAGCATATACATTCCCCAGCTCTCCACAGCGGAAAAGGGCACATTTGCTGCTTCCCACCCCTTTCAAGATAAAACTACTCCGCAGATATGCCGATCAGGTTAAGATAATAGATTTTCAACGAATCCGATATTTATCCCCTGAGCAGTTCCTACAAGGGATCCTTAAAAAAAAGCTTGGGGCACAGATCATCATCGTAGGGGAGGGATTTCGATTCGGGCATGACCGTAGTGGAGACATCCCTTTTCTGAAGGAGTGGAGTAAAGAACAGGGGCTCACTGTAATCGAGGTCCCGTTAGTCTCCGTCGATTCCTACCCGGTCAGCAGCACCAGGATCCGTGAGCTCATGCTAATGGGCAAGGTAAGAGAGGCAGGCACCCTCCTGGGCCGTCCACCTCTCCTCTATGGACAAGTAGTACGAGGAGACGGCCTGGGACGGAGAATCGGTTATCCGACCGCCAATCTGAGCATAGATAAAACTATTCTCATCCCCAAAAAAGGGATCTATCTCGTAGACGCCTTTTGTGGTGAAATTAAAAGTGCGGGGCTCCTCTACATCGGGGCACGGCCAAGCCTTAACGAAGGTGGACTCCGCTTAGAGGTTCACCTGCTGTCCCCCCCCGCTGCGGGGCTTTATGGGAACAATATGGAGGTCCACCTGCTGCGCCGGCTGCGGGGGGACCAGTCATTCCCCACGCTCGAGGCGTTAAGCAGGCAGATAGGCCAGGACATCCTGAAGGCCCGCTCCCTCAAGCAGTGGAAAAGATGAACACATTGGTCAACGCTTGAATCCCGCAACTCTTCCCCTTAACATATCGATATGATTACATTGGGGCTGGATACTTCCGAGGTGTGGGGAGGGGTAGCACTGTGGGATGGGGCGACTGTTGTCGATGAGGCGATGACCAAAGAGCGGTTTCAACACGCGGAGGGACTCCTGCCTCTGGTAGAGAATTTGCTTGTGACAAACAAGCTCGTAAGGCACGATATCGAGCTTGTCAGCGTTAATCGTGGCCCAGGATCATTTACCGGCCTTCGAATAGGCATAGCAACAGCCAAGGGACTGAGTCAGTCCATGGCAGTTCCCCTGGTCGGGGTAGACGGGCCGTATGCCTATCGAGCGCAGGTGGGGGACGCGGCACATGTGTGTGTGATAATCCCAAACCGGCGCGATCTTGTCTATATCCAGTGGTTCGACAATTCAAGACCCGTCGGTAGCCCACGGGTTATAGATATCGAAAGGCTCACAAGAAGGCTCGCTGGGATAAAAAGAGGGATTTTGCTGGCAGGAAGTGCGGTAGAGCAATTACGTGATCATCTAGGGGCGCTCGCCGGGGTGAGCATTGCAGCTTCCGAGGTCAATCATCCCTCTCCTGCCTGGATCGCACGACTGGGAGAGAGGAAATATACACAAGATGAGACCTATTCATTAGAGCCAATATATGTTGAGCGGCCTAGTGTACACAACTAGCCTTGTATTGCAAAGCATTTTAATAAGAGGTGAGATCAGTGTCTAAAATATGTGATATATGTGGAAAGAAACCGAGCACTGGAAATCAGGTGAGCCATTCCAATAAGCGCAGCCGCAGGAAGAGATCACCCAATATTCAACGGGTTTACGCCTACATCGATGGAAAGAAGAAACGGATAAATGTCTGCACCCGTTGCATCAAATCCGGCCGGGTCAAGAAAGCAAGCTCAAGGTCGGTTAAACCTGCAACAACGGAAAGGTGATCTCCCTTGTCTCAGTGGGGTAAATCCGGAAGGCAGGATGATGAATTCGAAAAAGGGTTCAGCCGATTGAATCACGCGATAAACAGCCACTCCTCACCCCCCAGAGATACCGGAAAGATCGATTCACCCACCGAGAAACGAATGAAGCAGTGGATTAAACAAACAGAAGAATACCTGGAGCAGCTGCGCAGACATCGCAAACAGAGGTTATCCGAATCGGGCTACGACTTCGCCAGCGAGAGGGACGAACCATGCTAAAAGGAATGGTCGTAGTGGATGAGGAACGCTGTAAAGGCTGCGGACTGTGCATAACTGCCTGCCCAAAGGGCGTTCTCTCTTACTCGGATGAGCTGAACACAAGCGGTTACAATTTCGTTTACATGGACCGGCCGGAGGACTGTATCGGGTGCGGTTTCTGTGCATTGGCCTGCCCGGATGTGGCACTCGAGGTATATCGGGAGCGGGCTATAAGGAGGAGGGATGAAACAGCGGACGCTCATGCGGGGAAATGAGGTCATCGCGGAGGCAGCCATCCGTGCCGGCTGTCAATGCTATTTTGCCTATCCTATCACCCCTCAGGCAGAGCTATTGGAACGCCTGGCCGATAGGATGCCCGAGCTCGGGAGGACGTTTGTTCAGGCCGAGAGCGAGATCGGGGCGATAAATATGATATACGGGGCGGCCTCCGTCGGTGTAAGGGCGATGACCTCGTCCTCCTCACCGGGGATCAGTCTAAAACAGGAAGGAATATCCTACATTGCCGGGGCGAACCTCCCTGCGGTTATCGTCAACATCATGCGAGGCGGGCCAGGCCTGGGGGATATAGCCCCAGCACAGGCTGACTATTTCCAGGCTACAAAAGGCGGAGGGCACGGGGACTACCATATGATCGTCCTTGCCCCGGCGACTGTCCCCGAGGCAGGGGGATTGACCATGCTCGCATTCGAGCTGGCTGACCGGTATCGGACCCCGGTCATGCTGCTCGCCGATGGGATGCTGGGCCAGATGATGGAGCCGGTAAGACTTCCGCCCCCTATCGACCCCCAAACCTTGCCGAAGAAAAAGTGGGCCACAACCGGGGCCAAGGGGCGTGAACCAAACATCATCAGAAGCTTCGATCTCGATCCCGAGGTGCTGAAGGAAATGAACCTTGAGCTGCAACGCAAGTATCGCGAGGTCGAAAAGAACGAAATACGCCATGAAGAGTATGAAACCGATGATGCCGAGATTGTCATCGCCGCCTACGGGACAGTCGCTCGCATCGCCAAAACTGTTGTCACAATGGCACGTGCCAAGGGAATAAGACTTGGCCTGTTCCGTCCAATTACGGTGTGGCCGTTCCCAAAACAGCCGCTCAAGACACTGGCGGAGCGGGTGGAGACGATCCTCACCGTGGAGATGAGCGCCGGTCAGATGTGGGAGGATGTGCAACTTGCCGTTTGCGAACGGGCAGCCACGCCGTTCTACGGAGAACTGGGTGGGGTTGTCCCCACCCCACGCGGGATCCTTGCCGAGGTGAAGAAATATGCCGGTTGATATCGAGAATATGGAGAAGGTATTTGAGCGACCGCGGAGCCTGACCGATGCAAAATTCACCTACTGTCCCGGATGTCACCATGGGATTCTCACCAGGATCATTGCTCAGACGATCGACGAATTAGGAATCGTAGAGCGGACCGTTGGGATAGCACCGGTCGGGTGCGCTGTGTTCGCCTACCGCTGGTATCACTGTGATGCGATTCAGGCCTCACATGGACGGGGAAGCGCAGTGGCGACCGGGGTCAAACGGGCTGATCCAAACCTGATCGTCTTCTCATATCAGGGGGATGGTGATTTTGCAAGTATCGGGACCGCGGAATCCATTCACGCGGCAAACCGAGGGGAGAACATCACGATCATCTTCGTCAACAACCAGGTGTACGGGATGACCGGGGGCGAGATGGCGCCGACATCGCTCATCGGCCAGCGAACGACGACCACCCCAAAGGGACGCGATCCAAAGCTGTTGGGCTACCCGATTCGTTTCTCCGAGATGATTGCCCAGTTGGACGGCCCCGTCTACGTGACCCGTCAGTCTCTGTACGATATCAAGCGGATCACCCAAGCGACAAAGGCGATCAAAAAGGCCTTCTCATACCAGGTGGAGGGAAAGGGATACTCTCTGGTGGAGGTGCTCGCTAACTGCCCTACCAACTGGCGGATGAGCCCGGAGGAGTCCAACAAGCATATCGCCGAGGTGGTGAGTAAGGTGTTCCCACTCGGTGACCTGGTGGACAGGGGATAGCATGGAAAATTCAGTGATCATAGCCGGATTTGGCGGTCAAGGGGTCATCCTTGCGGGGAAGATCCTTGCCCAAGCAGGGATGGAGCACGGCCTGGAGGTAACGTGGCTCCCCTCGTACGGCCCAGAGATGCGCGGGGGAACGGCAAACTGCACCGTGATCATATCACGGGAGGCAATCGGGTCACCGATCGTCGATGAGCCGTCCGCCCTCATCGCCCTGAACCTCCCCTCACTGGACAAATTCGAGCCCAAGGTGAAAAAGAATGGGGTGATCATCGTCAATTCATCACTGATTTCACGGAGGGTAAACAGGGACGACGTGCGCTCGTTCAGCCTGGATCTTAATGACATGGCGGCGGATTTGGGGAGCACCAAGGCGATAAACACGCTCTCCCTCGGGGCCTATATTAAGGCAACGGGATTTCTCCCACTTGCCCGCGTGCAGGAGGCGATGGAGAGAATGCTGCGGCAGGGGGGCAAGGAGAAATTCGTCTCAATAAACGAAAAGGCCATTGAACAGGGATACAACGCTGTCTGATCGTGAGCAACTGATCGAACGGCGTGAGGCCTTCTCCGGTAAACTGCTGCGCCTTGTGGTGGATCGGGTGAGGCTCGCCAGCGGCAGGCGTTCTACCCGCGAGGTGGTCCTCCACCCAGGGGCAGTGGCCATTCTCCCCCACATGTCGGATGGGACGATTCTGCTAGTAAGGCAATACCGCCATGCGGTGGGCTGTTCATTGTGGGAGATCCCTGCGGGAAAAATTGAGCCCGGTGAACAGCCACTTATCACCGCCAGACGTGAACTTCTCGAGGAGACGGGATACGGTGCCTCGAGTTTTAAAAGACTTCTTTCGTTCTACACGTCTCCCGGGTTTACCGACGAACGGATCGTCCTGTTCCAGGCACAGGGGTTGAACCCGATGCGAAAATATGACGGCCGAGAAATCTCCCAGGTTGTCCCATTCGATCCCGCGACGATTGCCCGGATGATAGACCAGGAAAAGATCAGGGACGGCAAGACACTGCTGGCCCTATTTGCCCTGGGAATAGGTACCATTAGGAAATGACATCTTTATTATCGGCTGCCGAGCAGGTAAGAGGAGACCGGGAACCTCAAAGAGGCCCCCGGGACTTTAGGAGGTTAATCTCACAGGCGTACAGGACAGCCTCAATTAAACTCAGAATCGTCCCGTAGCTTGCGGTGTTGTTTCTCCTCTTCTTATCCAAAAATGTACAATCGAGGCCTCAAACTGTTAACATCCGGGGCCCCGGCCCGCAAACCCTGCTGTACCTCTTCGCG
>JAYEMK010000071.1:7213-19184 GCA_034718095.1 Candidatus Bipolaricaulota bacterium
CCTCTTCGCGCAAAAATCCGCCGCTCGCTCCAACATGCGGCTCGGTTCCATTTCAGCCGGAAGAAACCAACTTGGGGTATAGGGCTGCATTTTTCCTTACGGGAATATCCCTCGCAGCTTGATCGCCTGCGCAACGCGTTCCGTCCCCAGGACAAACGCAGCCAGCCGCGGTGATATACTCTTCTCTTGGGCAAACCCCCATACCTCGTTCAAAGAGCGATGCATGATCCGTTCCAACCGCTGGTTTGTCTCCTGCTCCTCCCAGGGTAGGCACTGGACATTTTGTACCCACTCGAAGTATGAGCAAACCACTCCCCCCGCATTTGCCAGGATATCGGGAACAACCACCACATCGTTCTGCGCCAGGATAAGGTCCGCCTCAGGGGTAGTAGGGCCATTCGCCCCTTCAACAACGACCTTTGCCTGCACTTCCGCCGCGTTGTGCGAGGTAAGCTGTGCCTCCAGAGCGGCGGGGATCAACACATCCACATCCAGCGTAAGCAGCTCGTCGTTGCTAATCTCCTCCGTACCGGGTGCGCTGTAACCTGCCAGCAGGTGACCGGGAGAATCCGCCACATAATTGAGGACGTCCTCAATATCAAATCCTTCCGGGCAGTGGTACCCCCCGGAGACATCACTGATCCCCACCACCGTTGCCCCCTGTTTTGCCAAAAGGGAGGCGGTGGTCGATCCCACGTTACCAAATCCCTGCACAGCGACACGTGCCTCTGACACGTCTATACCCATACGCTGTAGTACGCCGAGAGTGACAAACATAACCCCGCGACCGGTGGCTTCACTCCTCCCAGGCGCACCCCCGAGTTCTATTGACTTCCCTGTCACGATGCCTGGCACAGGCTCACCACTCAACAACCCAGCCGTATCAACAATCCAATTCATAACACGGGGGTTTGTGTTCACGTCAGGGGCGGGGATGTCCCGCTTCACCCCTATCAGGGGAAAGATGCGGGCGGTGTATGACCGGGTGAGTCTCTCCAGCTCAAGGGGGGAAAGGATGGTAGGATCACAGATGATTCCACCCTTAGCCCCACCGTAGGGTATATTCACCACGGCACACTTCCATGTCATCCAGCCAGCCAATGCCTTCACCTCATCCAACGTCACATCGGGGTGAAACCGAACCCCCCCTTTACACGGACCGCGGGCACTGCTGTACTGCACACGGTATCCGGTAAACGTCTCTACCTTTCCATCGTCACGAGTGATAGGGATGCCCACCTCGAGGGTCCTTTCCGGTTGGCGAAGAATCCCCCAGATATCTGCCGGGACATCGGCATACTCGCGGGCTAGATCCAGCTGGTGGAGCATTATCTCAAAGGGATTGACCCTGGTAGGCTTCTCCCCCATGGAATCTTCTGTCTTCTGCGTTACCATATATATACCTCCGAACCATAAGGATAACTGGTCGACCCCTTTTAGTACAGGCTAAGCGACAGAAAAGCCGTTTCTTTTTTGCATGTTTGGACACTAAGACTGGGCATGGAAAACGACACATGCTGAAATCTACTGATGGTAATCTGTTAATGTGAATCCTATACCATGGCCAATTTTGGTTGTCAATTGACAGAATATATTGCCGCATCGACATATATTCCCTGACCAGCTGCATTTATCCGCACTGTTTTATTACATTGGGCCACGCACGCCCCTATGTATCATAAAAGGATAATATGGACAAGCTAAGCAATCGTCAGGAGACCTTTCTAACTTTGTGGGGACCGGTCTTAGAAAGCTGGCATCCGCTTCATATTCGGTATCCTAAAGGGGAGTTAATCTACCAGGCGGGGGGGTATGCAGCAGGGGTCTACCTGATTTCAGGTGGAGTGGTAAGCGAGGTCATCCCCAATCAAAAACGCCGGAAGTACCCCCCTGTCGAGATCCTCGGTCCCGGCGATATCCTGGGGGTTGAGGTCTTTCTCGGAAACGAGGAAGAGATCCATCTCTGTCAGACACGTGCCATAACTGATACGGAGGTGTTCTTCTTTGAACGAAAGGAGTTTCTCAACCTGCTGGAAGGGGAAGATGAACTATACCATTACTGTCTACACTGCCTGAGTGATCGCTTCTTCAAGGCAAGAGAGTGGGGATACATGCACTGCAGCTCCTCCATCGATGAGCGGGTATGTCGTATAATCCTGGATCTTGCCGAGAAGGATGGAGAAACACAGGATAATGGAAGGGTCATTATTCCCCCGGCAATCAGGCAAACCATCCTATCCCGGCTATTAGGAATATCTGGTTCGAAGGTAAATCGCGCCATGTCATCGCTTCCCAAGCTTTCCTCATCCGAGAGAGGGATCGAGGTATTCCCTGAGGAACTGCGGCTCTGGCTCACAGCCAAGGTGAAACCGAGCTAGAGTGTCTCCTCGAGAATTGAGATATAGAAGGGGGTGGCATGGGCCCTTTCCTTGAGGGAATCAATGTCCTTTATCGTGATTTGCCCCTGCGAGGTGGAGATCAGCCGCCGTTCCCTGAACCGCCTCAGTGCCCGCATCAGGGTCTCGATGGAGACCCCGGCCATCTCCGCCATGGTCTGACGAGAGATTGGCAATTCGATTTCAATTCCATCTTCCCCTTTATTGCCGTAATTATTGGCAAGGGCGGTCAACAGCAGTGCCAGATTACGGTCGACCGGCTCCACTGCCTCACGCGTCAGCTTGAATTCGAGCATGATCACCTCGCGTGATAGCCAGCGGCACAGGTCCGCGTACAGGTTGGGATGCCTTTCACTGAATGCGAGGATGTTGGTGCGCTCGAAAAAGACGAGGGTCGATTCCACGATTGCCTTGGCAAACTGAACATTTATCGGCTCCCGTTCCAGAAAGACCGTCTCCAGCCCGAACATCTCTCCAACCGCGAGAAAACGAAGGCAGCGTTTTTCCCAGCCCCTGCTCGCGTATTTGCCAATACGAAGAAGGCCGGACTGGACGACATATATCCCGGCAGCGTAGGATCCCTCCTGCGCGATCAGTTCCCCCTCATCGTAGTGCACCTGAAGAGATATACGTTGCAGTGCCTCTATCTCCCCCGGGCTCAGCGAGGGAAAGACCCCTTCGAGGAATTTTCCTCTTTCCTTTTTCTCTACATCTGTACCTGTATTAAACACTGTATGAAGGATGCTACACCCAGCCTCGCAGCCTCATCGCCTCTGCCACCTTTTGTACTGCGACCATGTATGCGGCTGTCCTGTTATCGACCTTGTTATCCACCGCTGTATTGTGAGATGACCCCACCCTTTGTCGGGCCACGTGCGTCGTTGTACTGAACGCGGAATCCGGTGAACTCTTTGCTTGTCCCATCGTCCATCCTGACGGGAAAATGCACCTCCAGGGTCCGCATCGGTTCACGCAGGAGTGCGTGTATCTGCGGATCGAGTTTGAGTTGGCTTGCCGATTTGTCAAGCTGCCTTTGCGCAATCTGGAAAGGGTTCAACGTTGAGCCTTTAGACATAACTAAGACCTCCTAAAGTCTTTAGCTGCGCCGTCTCAAAATATGAGAATTTGATTCTCACTATGAGCCGGCAGCAAGATTATACAAACAGGAAAGATAAACGCAATAAACCCGCACCTGTACCTCTATAAACGACCGATGATCCCAACCAGAAGCCGTCTCATTTTTTTTCCCACCCGCTGGGTGGTGGCAATGACCTCCTCATGCGACAGCCTGGCATTCGGGTTCACCCCAGCGGCGAGATTGGTGGCGCAGGATATCCCGAGGACCTCCATCCCCGCGTGTCTGGCCGCTATCACCTCAGGGACGGTGGACATCCCGACGAGATCCGCCCCGAGCGTCCGGAACGCGCGTATCTCGGCCGGTGTCTCGTAGGATGGTCCGAGGGTAGCAAGATATACACCCCCTCTGAGCCCGATCCCCTCTTTCTCTGCGGCCGCGAGCGCGACCTTGCGCAGCCGCGGGGAATAGGCGGCTGACATGTCGGGAAATCGTGGTCCGATCCGCCCCAGGTTTTTCCCCCGCAGTGGGTTTTCCCCCAGCATATTGATATGATCCCGCAGCAACACCAGGTCACCAGCGGAAAAGTCGGGGTTGATCGCCCCTGAGGCGTTGGTGAGGATGAGCACCTTGACCCCAACCAAGGCGAATAATCGAATTGGGAACACGATCTCTTCAAGCGAGTAACCCTCGTAGTAATGAACACGGCCGCGCTGTAGAAGGACAACCTTTCCATCGATCTCCCCCACCCAGAATTCACCCGCGTGTCCCGCTACCGTTGGGCGGGGAAGACCAGGGATCTCTGTCCACGGGATCCGGTCCCCAGGGCCCAGTCCACCAACCGCGGCGGATAGCCCCGAGCCAAGGACTATAGTCACCGCTGGGGTCCCTGGGAGCCTTTTCCGAAGCACCGACGCTGCCGCTTCAAGTCCCTCCAATCCTCCATCATCTTTCATGTCCCACACCTCCTAAGTCAACGCCAGTACATCCATCGCTGTCTCTATCGTCTCCACCGGGATAACCTCTATCTTGGTCTTTGACGATTCTTTGCTCATTGCCGGAACCAGCGCCCGGGAATAGCCTAGCTTGCCCGCCTCGGCGATTCGCCCCCTCAATTTTTTGACCTTGCGGACCTCCCCGGTCAGCCCAACCTCGCCCACAACGATGGTACGGGCAGGAAGTGGTCGGTCACGCAGGCTGGAGACAACGGCGGCGATCACCCCCAGATCCAGTGCCCTCTCCCTGGACTCCAGCCCGCCGGCAAGGCTCAGATAGACATCGGCGCCGCTCGTATTTATCCCCAACCGTCGCTCCATCACAGCAAGAAGCAGGAGAACCCTATTGTAATCCAATCCGGTACACCGCCGCTGCGGGGGGGCATACCCCCCTGTTGGGGCCACCAGGGCCTGCAGTTCGACCAGGATCGGGCGTGTCCCCTCCAGGGTGGGGACAACTACCGTGCCTGCCCTTGTATCTTCCCGCTGATCCTCGAGAAAGAACCGGGATGGGTTGATGATCTCCCGCAACCCCTGTGGAGACATCTGAAACACAGCCAGCTCGTTGGTGGCACCGAAACGGTTCTTTACCGAACGCAGGATCCTCACGTCCTCGTCCCGGCTCCCCTCAAAGTAGATTGCCACATCCACCAGGTGTTCTACCGACTTCGGTCCAGCAAATTCCCCCCCTTTTGTCACATGCCCAACGAGGAGTGTGGACATCTTGCGGGTCTTGGTGATCCGTGTCAGCTCAGCGCTTACATCACGCATCTGTCGCAGGCTTCCCGCCTCGCCGGGAGAGGCATCAGCAAAGGTCGTCTGGATCGAGTCGACGACAAGCACACGTGGAGAAATCTCATTGATGGCGGTGAGGATATAGGACAGGGATTGTTCCGACAGAACGAACAGGCGATCATCCTCCACCCCCAGCCGGCTCGCTCGCAGTTTGAGCTGCGCCGCGGATTCCTCCCCGGACACATAAAGGACATTCCCGTATTGCCGCGCCAGCTCATTTGAGAGTTGCAACAGAAGGGTTGACTTTCCGATCCCCGGCTCCCCACCGAACAGGATAACCCCACCTGGGATAAGTCCCCCGCCCAGCAGACGATCGACCTCTCCCATACCGCTGCGGAGCCGTTTGATCTCCCCGAGGCCGATCTCACTTATAGGCTTCAGTTCTTCACCAATCCAGGATCTTGAGGGCTTACCCCCTTCGGAATCATCCTCAACGAACGTGCCCCATTCACCGCAGCTCGGGCAACGGCCGAGCCACTTAATTGAATGGTACCCACAGTTGCGACAACTATAGGACATTCTAGTCCCCTTCGCTGAACCGCAACTCCTCTCCATCCGCAGAGGCGATAATGCTGGCCCCCTCCTCGAATTTCTGCTCCAGGATAAGTTCGGACAGGGGGTCCTCAATAAGCCGCTCAATTGTGCGCCGCATCGGCCTTGCGCCGTATTTTGGATCGTAGCCCCGTTCGATCAATAATTCCTTCGCCGAATCCTCCAGAGAGAGGGCAATCGATCTCTCCTCCTGCAGGCGCGCCCTCAGATCATCCACCATAAGAGAAGCGATCTGTTTGACCTGCTCACGGGAGAGCTGATGAAAGACGATGATGTCATCCAGGCGGTTCAGAAACTCGGGCCGGAAGACCTTCTTCACCTCACCGGTCACCCTGTCCTTCATTGTATGATATGATTCTTCAGATCCCAGCTCCTGATCACTGAATCCTAGTGTCCCCTGGTGGGTGATCAAATCGCTCCCCGCATTGGAGGTCATGATAAGCACGCAGTTGCGGAAATCGACCCTCCGCCCTTGAGAGTCGGTGAGGATCCCATCCTCCATCACCTGAAGAAGGATATTGAACACATCACGGTGTGCCTTCTCAATCTCATCAAACAGGATCACCGAATACGGGCGATGCCGCACCTTCTCGGTCAACTCCCCCGCCTCTTCATAACCGACATACCCGGGAGGGGCCCCGGTGAGGCGAGAGACGGAGAAACGCTCCATGTACTCAGACATATCGACCCGGATCAATGCATCCTCGTCCCCGAACAGGAACTCGGCCAGGGTCTTGGACAGTTCAGTCTTTCCCACCCCTGTCGGCCCGAGGAACATGAATCCCCCTACCGGACGGCGGGGGTTCTTTACCCCGGCATAGGCTCTACGAATGGAGCGTGACACAGCTTTTACCGCTTCATCCTGGGCGATCAACCGCCGATGAATTCTCTCCTCCATGCTCACCAACCGGACCTTATCCTCCTGCTGCACATGTCCCATTGGGACACCAGTCCACAGTGAGACCGTCCGGGCAATATCCTCCCCGCTCACGCACAGCTCTCCCTTTTCCTGTGGGAACTTGTTCAACTCCTCTATCTGTAGGGCGATCTCCTTCCTCTGATCGCGCACTTTGGCTGCCGTCTCGTAGTTCTGGGCGGAGACCGCCTCCCCCTCCTGCTCATCGAGCGCCTCCATCTGCGCGACCAATTCCCGCACCTCGGGTGGAAGCTGGGCATTGCGGAGCTTTATCTTGGCAGCGGTCTCGTCGATTAGATCCACCGCCTTATCCGGAAGGAACTGATCGGTGACATAGCGGTCAGATAGGCGGGCCGCCTCGTCGAGTGCGGCATCCGTGATCTTTACCCCATGATGACGTTCATAGTAAGGGCGGAGCTCCCTTAATATCTTCACTGTCTCAGCTATTGTCGGCTCATCTATTGCAATAGTCTTGAACCTTCGCTTCAGGGCGGGGTCCTTCTCGACCGATTTGCGGTATTCATCACGGGTGGCGGTACCGATACACTGGATCGCCCCGGAGGAGAGGGGCGGTTTCAGAATAGAGGAGGCATCGATCGCCCCCTCAGCGCCACCGGCCCCCACCACCGTCTGCAGCTCATCGATGAACAAAATGATGTTTTCAGATTCCATAACCTGGTTTATGAGGTTCTTGAGTCGCTGTTCAAACTCGCCCCTGTACTTGGTCCCCGCGACAATCGAAGCCATATCCAACTCGATGATCTCCTTCGAGCGGAGCGGGGCTGGGACATCCCGACTGGCAATCCTCTGCGCCAGCCCCTCGACGATGGCTGTCTTCCCCACCCCAGATTCGCCGATCAGTGCGGGGTTGTTCTTCTTGCGGCGGGTGAGGGTCTGGATGATCCGGTCCATCTCCTCATCCCTGCCGATTACCGGGTCTAGCCGGCCTGCTGCTGCCTCCTCGATGAGATTGCGGCCGAAATCTGAGGGGCTTCCCCCTTTTCTCTTTTGCTGCCGCCGCCCGGAGCGCAGGGCCGCCCCGACCCCGCCTGAGGGGGTGAAGTAGGCACGCACCTTGGCCAGATCAATCCCCAGCCGAAGAAGGATGGCAGCACCAGTCCCCTTCTCCTCCCGCAGCAGTCCCATGAGCAGATGCTCAGGGCGGATCGTCTTGAATCCCGCCCTGCGAGCCTCCTCAAAGCTTATCTTCATCACCCGTTTTAGCCTCGGGGTCGGCTCGAGATCATCCGCGGACAGCCGCACCTCGCCCTGCCCTTTCTCCGACTTCACGAAGCTGGCAACCTTTTCGTAGCTTATCCCATGTGATGTAAGAAAGCGCTGTACATCGCTCCCCTTCAACTTTAAAAACGCGAGGAGGAGGTGCTCTGTCCCAACATAACTATGCCGCCACCCCTCAGCCTCATCCTGAGAGATCGCGATTATCTCCATCGCGGCATGTGAAAATCTATCGTACATTATTCGCCTCCTCGCTCGGCTATCTTCATTGATCCATTCATAGTTCAAGCCTGTTCAGTCGAATGTTCACGTCTATTAAACCGGTTCATCGCGGCGTTAATATCACCAGAGGCAAACTCATCGATCACCCCGACCGCCGATTCCAGTACGGGGAGAAGGCATTCCCATTCAGGTGGGGTGAACCGGGCAAGGACGTAGCTTACCTGGTCCTGGGGCCTTCTATCACCACCGATCCCGATCCGCAGCCGCGGAATCTCCTCGCTCCCCAGGGCGGAGATGACCGAGGACATCCCTCTGTGTCCCCCAGCCCCCCCTTTGGGAAGTACCCGCAATCTCCCCAGTGGCAGATCGAGATCATCATAGATGATCAATGTATCTTTGAGGTCAACCTGGAATCGCTCCAAAACCGGCCTGACAGCACTACCACTGTTATTCATCCACATAATCGGTTTTGCCAGAAACATGCCCTCACCCCAGTACAGCCAGGCCCCACTTACAAATTTTGCCCTCCCTGAGAGCAGTTTCGTCTCCCGGTAAAGATCGATCACCTGAAAACCGACATTATGACGGGTGAAGGCATAATTAGTCCCAGGATTTCCCAGCCCGAATACGGCCTTCAATCGGTCTCCTCAACTGGCTCCTCCTCCGGCTCTTCGCCCTCTTCTTCCCCCACGGCCTCGCCGGCTACCGTCTCCAACAGCGCCTCTCCCTCAAGCTCCGGCAGGAGCTCCTCTTCTTCGGCCCGTGGGCTCATAATCGTCACCAATGTCCGCTCCTGTTGAAGGAGGGGCTCAACCGCGCCAAAATCTACATCGCGCACATGAATTGACTCCCCCATGTTCAGTTCACCCACATCCAGGGTAATGACGGGGGGGATGTCCTTGGGAAGCCCATGCACAGGGATACTCCCAAACAATATGTTCAATATCCCGCCCGCCTTAACCCCGGGGGGCTGTCCAACGAGCTTAAGCGGCACATCCAATCTGAGGGGGTGTCCGATATCGGGATGGTAAAAGTCGACGTGGACCGGGGAATCCGTAATCGGATTATACTGAATGTCCTTCACGAATACATCGAGCTTTTCATCATTTTTCCCGTCCGTAAAGGACAGCTCGATACGCGAACTGCGCGTGATATGAGAAAATAAATCTCGAAGGGGTTTAGCGCCTACAGCAATCGCCTTACTATCGATAGTGGGCCCATATACAACAGCCGGTACCAGCCCTTCCCTGCGCAGGGCATTCGCCTTTCCTGACTCTCTTGGTCTCGTTTTCAGTTCTAACATTTTATCTCCTAATCAATAATGTGGGAAAAGATGACTAACCGACTTATTCTCAAACACCCGTCGGATCGTCCTTGCCAGGTAATCTCCCACTGAAATGTAATCGACGATCCCACTTTGTTTTGCCTGTTCGTGGAAGATGGTATTGGTTACGATCATCTTTTTCAAGGGAGAGGCCCCAAGCATTTCTAGCGCCTGTCCGGAGAATACCCCGTGGGTACAGTAGGCATAAACCTCGGTCGCCCCATGATCGAGAAGGGCCTGTGCCGCCTCCAGCAAGGTCTTTCCTGAAGAGACGATGTCATCGACGAGGATCGCCCGTTTATCCTCCGCATTACCAATTACGTTCACCACCTTCACCTCTCCCCCTGTGGCACGTCGTTTTTCCATAACCACAAGGGGGAGGTCTAGCCGGGCTGCGAGTTTGCGGGAGCGAATCGTCCCCCCCACATCAGGGGCAGCAATGACCATATCATCAATGTTATCAAAGGCGGAATGTATATAATCGGCAAAGATGGGATCGAGGCGCAGGTTATCGACAGGGATATTGAAAAACCCCTGGATCTGCCCTGCGTGCAGATCCATGGTCAGAACGCGATCAGCCCCCGCCACCTCGATCATATTGGCCACGAGTCTCGCCGTGATCGGCACCCGGCCCATATGCTTTCGGTCCTGACGGGCATATCCATAGTATGGGATTACCGCGATCACCTTGCGTGCCGATGCACGTCGCAGGGCATCGATGATGATAAGCAGCTCCATCAGATGATCGTTCACCGGCGGCGATGTTGGCTGGACTACATATACATCAGCCCCGCGGACCGTCTCCCGGATGTGTACCTGTACCTCACCATCGCTAAACCGATCCACGGTCGTCCTGCATAGCTCCATCCCCAAAGCAAAAGCGATCTCGGCAGCAAGCTCTGGATTGGCGTTTCCAGTTATCAGCTTGAGTTCCCTTCCTATCACTATTCCCTCCTCTTGTTGATCTGGCGAGCGCGCCCTAAGGCTAGCGACCTCGGGGGGACATCCTCGGTTATGGTTGACCCTGCCCCGATAATCGCCCTGGCACCGATCGTGATCGGCGCAACAAGTGAGACGTTGCTCCCGACAAATGCGCGTTCCCCGATTAGTGTGCGATTCTTTCTTTTTCCATCGTAGTTGCAGGTGATCGTCCCTGCACCGATGTTTGCACCCTCTCCAACATCAGCGTCCCCGATGTAGGTCAGATGGCCGACCTTAGCGCCTCTTCTCACCCGTGCCTCCTTTATCTCGACAAAATTGCCGATCCTCACCTCCGGCCCTATGTCTGCACCTGGGCGCAGATGGGCATATGGGCCCACAGCGCTTGAGGACCTGATCCGTGCAGATTCCACAACAGAGTAACGGACGGAACTACCCCTTTCCACCACAGAGTTTTCGATCCAGGAATCCGGACCGATGGTACATCCCTTACCGACACTGGAGCCGCCACGCAGATGGGTCCCAGGGAGGATCAGCGTGTCCACCCCTACTTTTATCCCAGGCTCGATATAGGTATGGGCCGGATCGATGATTCTTACCCCTGCCCGCATCAGCTTATCCGCCGTACGCAGGCGTATCCGCGATTCGACCTCGCTTTGGTCGACAGGGGATCCTACAACCATTACCGCGGCTGGATCGGTCAAAGCCACAGCTAAGACGTTCCTGCCGGAGGAGTTATAACGCTCTATGAGCCTGGAGGGGTGGTATTCCTGGCCGATGGCCGCCAGTGCATCCCAGAAAAAGGCCTCGATTCGCACACAGTAAATGCCCGAGTTCGCCTCGCCTGCCGTGAGAAACGACAGACCAGCCCCCTTCTCCACATGGCGGTTCACCAGCTCGTCGAGCACCCCCGCGGTAATAAGCGGCAGGTTGCCGGGAAGAATCAGTAGGTTATCTCCCTGCACTTTTCCCTGTGTCTGTAGAATCGCCCCTCCGTCGCCGGGTGTCGTAGGCCCCTCGAACAATTGCACGGACTCATCGCCCACCTCAGCCTGCAACTCGGCGGCGGCCCCGATAATCATCACCTGCCCGGGGTAAATCCCTTGAACGGCCCGGACCACATAGGAGATGACAGGATGCCCTGAGACAGGTTTAAGGGCACCGCTTCGCTTCCCCCCTTTAAGCCCACTGTCCACTGCCAAAATCAAAACCGTCAGTTTGCACGCCATAGGACACCGATGCGAGTATAATACGTTATGAAAAGGGAGAGGTTCAACCCCAGGTTTTGGTTGCTGCCACTCGATGGTCACGGGTATACTAAATCAAAATTCGGGCCTTAGACTCACGACTCAAGACTAATGTAAGGAGGAAGGAGATGAGGAAGACTGTATTTTCCGGGATTCAACCGACCGGCACACTGCATATCGGCAACTATTTCGGGGCGATCCAACATTGGGCTGCCCTGCAAGATGAATACCAGTGCGTCTATTGCATCGTTGATTACCATGCGCTAACCATAGA
>JAYEMK010000072.1:0-19047 GCA_034718095.1 Candidatus Bipolaricaulota bacterium
TGGCCAAGAAACCGGAGGGAAGCTCCAGTGCGTAACAGAAAGGGGACTTGGCCGTGTACAGGGTGGAAGACCCTGGCTCCATGCTGGTGCCCCCGGCGAAGTCCAGGTCCTCGGTGAAGAAGGCGATATCGAGCGGGACCAATACCGTTTCCATGGTGAAGTTGCGCACCCTCTCAGTATCAAAGACGAACAATATTCCGGGGAAGTCCTCGATTAGTGAGGGAGGGAAGCCGCGGAAGCCGACCAACCTCTCGTGCTCCTCATCCGCGGTAAGGACCGGTACCTGTACTGATTTTTCATCATTGACCAGGCTCACCATTTTCCCCTCCATCGTAGTAAGTACGCCTAGCCCCAGCCTGGCGGTCTCTGGGGCCATGAGCGGGGCGGAATCCTGGGCCTCGGAGGGGACTATCGACACAGGCGTATCGCCGATTCCGTCATTGTCCGCGTCGGGCCCCGTGTAGTCCCCCCAGAAATTCCCCTGGCCGGAAAGGGCCCAGCTGTTCTTCCCATAATCGATCACCTGAGACGACGCGGGCCCGAGAAATGTATTGCGGTAGATTTTGTTGCCGACCGTGTCCTGGCTGAGATAGAGATGATGATCGTTGTCGGTCAACAGGTTCTCCCGGATCGTGTTTCCGGTTGGTGTGTCATTTTGATACCGCTCGGGGAACAGGATTCCCCTTTCCTGTTGGGCGATCAGGTTTCCAAAGATTTGATTGTGCGAGCCAGTGATGTGGAGACCGTAGGCCCCGGCGACGAGCGTATTTTCCCGCACCGTGTTATCGTTTGCCTGTGCGGCAAGGGCGATTCCGACCTCGGTCTTTATGAATACATTCTTCCAGATGGTGTTGCTCACCGCCTTTTCGACGAAGATCCCATATTTTGTGCTCTTGTGATATTGGGCAAAGTTATAAGGGATGATGTTTTTAACGAGGGTGTTCTCGGTCGATCCAGCGTCCAGCCTGATCCCCGTTGGGTTGGCAAATACGACGTTTCCCTCGATAAAATTGCCCTCCGAGGCGACAAGGGTCAACCCGGAATCGTTCGCCAGCAGATTATTTTCCGCTATCCGATTGTCATCGGAGAAAAGGAGGCTGATGCCGCTTTGTCTGTTATTCGCAACAAAATCATTCGCGGTCAACTCATTTCCGCTACAGCGGTAGAGGTGGATCCCGTTTTCCCTGTTTTGGTAGACGGTGTTGCCGGTGACGAAAGAGTCCTCGACAAAGGCGAGGAAGATTCCATCTCCTTTTATGATATCGTTTCCCGTGATCATCATCTGGCGTGAGTTCACCACATACAGGTTGCTTGAGGTGATCTCCTCAATCGTTTCCCCCTCTCGGCCATAGAGGTAGCGTACAGGATAGCCGTTTAAGATATTGGTGGTATCGATATCGTGCCTGTACTCCTCACGTGTAGCACCGCTGATAATAAGCCCCCGCCTAAGCGCCTGCAGGCTGTTGTTTCTCATCACCACGTCAGTGGAGGAGGCGATCTCGACCGCTACTGCGGAGTTTGAGATAGAGCAGTTCTCGATTGTGGCCCCGGACACGAAACCAAGCCTGATCCCCGCCCCCCTGATCAATAGCCCGCGCAGGACGACGCTCGCTGTTGCATTCTCTATCTTTACCCCATAACTGACCCCCTCAGAGGCGTCGATCTCCCAGCCTGCTATAATGTATGGATCGCTATTGGTCCCGTCCCCTGAGATGACCCCATTCTCCGGGGTAAAGTCATCGTCGCCGAGGATGACGATTGGTGCATGTGCGTCTCCACCTAAGACGCCAAATGATAGGGCAAAGATCAACACTGACACGGCCAGGGCCACTCGATTCATCGATCCCTCCTTGATTCAGTTGATTGCTGTCCCAAGAGACGGGTCATTATAACCACGTAAAAAAGCTCACTCAACCGTTTTGCTCGTTTTCCTGCTGGCTTTACCGACTGGGGCCATCTTTCTGCTTGCTTTACGCAACCTTTGTTAGGGAAAAGGGGGGTCAGAAGTCCTATCTTTTGGAAACCAAAATAACCGACTATTTCCCTTTGATCTATATCATTAGTTATATGGAGAGGACGAAGCCCTATCGCGTGCTGGTTTTGTTTGTCTTATTTGTCTCGTTTACTGCAATCAACCTGGATCGGGGCTGTACGATGGATCTAGAGCAAACCTGCCCTTCTATCCATGGCAAGATCGGGGTCTACCTCACCTCGCGTGCCCTTACCAAACCAGAGGTGATAGATAAACTCCTGGCAGCGATTGACGCAGGTCAGATCAATGCAGTGGTGATAAATGTAAAGAACATGCATGGGGAGATTACCTATGCGAGCAGTGTCCCAGTTGCGGCAGAAATCGGGGCAGCAAGTGACCGGTCTGGCCTGGTTCAGTTTATTGAAAAACTGCAGCAAAAAGGGGTTTATCTTATCGCAAGGCAGGTACTGTTCTATGATCCAATGCTCGCTCGCTATCTCGGGAGCCCCAGTGTACCATGGGTCTTGCCGAGCGATGAGCGTGCTGTCTCCTACAACCTGGCCGTGGCCAGGGAGGTGATCGGGCTCGGATTTGACGAGATTCAGTTCGATTATGTGCGTTTCCCAGATGGGGGTGAGCTGGTATCCCAGTACGAAGACAGGTATGCTGCGGTAAACAGCTTTCTGGAGAGGGCGAGAGAAGCGCTATCAGCTCGGGTTGCCCTGTCAATCGATGTATTCGGCAGGGTGCTTTGGGACTGGAACAAAAAGAAGATCGACCCCATCGGACAATCCCTCGAGGAAATAGCCGAGCACGTCGATCTTATCTCCCCGATGCTTTACCCATCTCACTACCACGAATACAGATATCGGAACGACCCCTATGCTGTGGTCAAGGAGGCACTCAAAACGGGTAAGGCACGTGTATCTACCCCTTTCCGTCCGTTTTTGCAGGCGTTTGACCAGGCCATTCCAGCTCGAATGACGTTGGAGGACTACATCCGCGCACAGATTCTGGCCGCTGTTGAGCTGCACTCTGACGGCTACCTGTTCTGGAACCCAAGCTGTGAATACACCGCCCTATACAGGGTGCTCCAGGAAGAAACAGCAAAAGCAGGCACGAGCAGCGGTTAGTCCCCATTTCCCTTGGCTGTGTGGCCTCGGTTTTTGTTGGTCTTCACGGCTTTGTGAGGGTTATGTCATCCAAGCCTTTTAAATTCTGCGCAAAAAAGTGAGGTTTTTTATCACCCTCGTTTTGGATATCATCCTACCGCGTCCATTTTCGGATTGGAGGTGCAAAACAATTATCGGAGGATCAAATGGTAGTGGATGTTCTCTCCTCGGCCCGCTTTGTCTGTGAACAGAGCGTGCATGTAAAAATCTGTAATTCAGGTATAGACCGCCTCGCCCACTCGCTTATCGATGTCCCACCCCCCGAATGGGATACCGATCACCATTTCTTCGATGGGGGCGGGAGAACTGTGGACTATCTTCTCGTTTTGGATGCGCTTAATTTCTGCTTCTTTCCTGAGCCGAGGTGGAAAGTAATGGTCGAGGAAACCCCCATTCAGGGTTATTTCGCCCTCAGCTCGATTCTAAAACAGGCATTTGAGAGAGAGGATCCCTGGACATACGACTTTAACCAGCTGGCGGAAATCGAGGAGGGGCAATTGCGTGACATCCTCCAGGGTGCTGTCCCCATGGGGGGGGTTCCCCTATTGGAAAGGCGTGCCCAGGTTCTGCGCGAGCTGGGTTACGTGATAGTCCGGCGATTCAATGCTCGTCCGGCAAACCTCGTACATGAGGCCGGGCATAGCGCTCTGCGCCTGGTGGGGCTCCTGTCGGATAACTTTAACTCATTCCGAGACGAATCAAGCTATAAAGGGCGAAAGGTTGGGTTTTACAAACGGGCGCAGATCTTCGCCGGCGATCTTTTTGCGAGTTTTCACGGCCGCTCATTTGGGGAATTTCACGACATAGGGGCGCTTACGGCGTTTGCCGATTATAAGATACCACAGATATTGCGCGATTTAGGGGTGATTTCCTACTCTCCCGAGCTGGCGGGATTGGTCGACACTAAGAGTTACATCGAGGCCGGTTCCAGCTATGAGGTGGAGATGCGTGCTGGGACGATCTGCGCTGTGGATATGCTGTGCACTGCACTGACGCGGGAGGGCCGCGACCTCCTGCCCATGGAGCTTGACTGGGCTCTTTGGGGGGCTGCACAGGGGAGGGGGATGCGGCCCCACCATCGTACCTTTACCATCTATTACTGATGGACGATGTATTCCGGGTGCTAAGTGAAGATTGTTGTACGGCGGCACGAACCGGCCTGCTGGAGACACAACACGGGACGGTGCACACGCCGGCGTTTGTCCCCGTGGCCACACAGGGGACCGTAAAGGCCATCGACCCCCGAACCCTGAACGATATAGGCGTGCAGATCATTATCGCCAACGCATATCATCTACACCTGCGCCCTGGGGAGAGTCTTATTCATAGGCTGGGTGGGCTACACGCGTTCTCCGGTTGGCAGGGGCCGATCATGACTGACTCGGGCGGATTTCAGGTGTTCAGCCTGGGGGCAGGAAAACTTCACGGGGTGGGTAAGGTTGCATCTATCTTTCCGGGAAAAGGTAAAAGCGGCCCCCATAAGCAGGGGAAGTCCCTGGTCGAGGTTGGAGAGACAGGGGTCACATTCCGTTCCATCATCGACGGCTCGCGGCATCGCTTCTCTCCACAGGGGGTAATAGGGCTTGAACGCAAGCTGGGGGCGGACATTATACTGGTCCTGGATGAGTGTACATCGCCATTGCATGATTATGAATACACCAGGGGGGCAATGCAGCGTACACACCGCTGGGCACAGAGAGCCATAGAGGAATTTTTTAGGCCCTCGGCTGAGATGGAATTTCCCAATCCTGGACCGATACTATTCGGGATTGTGCAAGGGGGCGCATATCAGGATTTACGCGCCCAGAGCGCGGAGATGATTGGTGGAATGGACTTCGGCGGAATTGCCATTGGGGGTTCGCTTGGCAGGTCAAAGGACGAGATGCACCAGGTATTGGATTGGACGATACCCCTGTTGCCAGCGGGGAAGCCGCGGCATCTGCTCGGAATAGGTGAATTGGAGGACATTTTTGCAGCGGTGCGCCGTGGGGTGGACACATTCGACTGTGCCTCGCCTACCCGCATCGCCAGAAATGGCACCGTATTCGTGTCGGAGGGCCGCAGGCATCGGATCAACCTCAGGAACGCCAGATTCAAGGACGATCCACGCCCGATCGATGCCGGCTGTGATTGTGAGACCTGCAAGCGCTATTCTCGTGCCTATTTGCATCACCTGTGTCGGGTGAGAGAACTTTCATTCTATCGCCTTGCCACCATCCACAACCTGCGGTTCCTGGTCAACCTGATGGGGGAGATGAGGGAGGCGATCGAAAGAGGGAATTTCTCCGAGATGGAGAGGGCCTGGCATGCCACGGGCCGATAGAAGCCTAGTGCTGTTTGTGGGGGATGGAGGATCGTCTGATCAATGGAATGAGCGCCATCAACACCGCCTCACGGGTGATGGTGAAACGATCGATCCTCTCCTCTGAAAGCCAACCGATTGCACCAATCTTATCCTTAATGTTGTCGATTCCGGATATTGAACTCATTACTTGATTGAGGGTCGCCCCCCTCTCAAGCTGGTCCAGCACATCTTGTGGCAACTCAAACCCCGGTCCGTGCCCCACACTTATCCGGCCGGATTTACTGATAATCGCACAGGATTGGATGTTCGTGTGACGGTCGCAACCGGGAAAGCGGACGAGGCCCGCCTCGATACCAACGCCATAATCCGCCCCTTTTACTGCCGCGCGGGCCCGTTGAATGGCCCCTCGCATCACCTCTTCTCCGAACGGTTGTGCGGGAACCCCGCTCTCGACAGGAACGGCGACGACCTTTAGTGGTTGTTGGGAAAGGACATCGAGAAACACCTCTCGGACTGCCCCCAGTTTCAATTTGTTCTGCGTACCAACTTGTACACGCATATTCGCCAATGATAGTCGTTCCACCCCGCTCTTACAAGCAATGTTTGCACCCATCTTTTGGCTTGGGTAGTCTCTAATTATGGGCAAGGTAATAGCAACAAATCGAAAGGCAAGACACGATTACGATATTGAGGAGAGCTACGAAGCGGGACTGGTCCTTGTAGGGCCAGAGGTAAAGAGCCTGCGAGCCGGGCGTTGTTCTCTGAAGGACGGATTCGCTGTGGTCAGGGATAGTGAGGTGACCCTGAAGAACGTGCACATCTCCCCGTACAAACCGGGTACGATCTACAATGTTGATCCCAACCGTGACCGCAGGTTACTCCTCCATCGTCGTCAAATCGCTCGGCTGGCGGTCAAGGTTCAGGAGCGTGGCTATACCCTTGTTCCACTGCGCATATATTTCAAGCACGGTTATGCCAAGGTCGAGCTGGGGCTTGGAAAAGGAAAAAGGATGTACGACAAACGGCGTAAACTGCGGGAGCGGGACGCAGAACGCCGTGCCCAGGAGGAGCTCAAGCGTTATCAGCGTGGACAACGCGTATAACGGGATCAGCTTCTAAACAGGATTGTCTCCCGCTTAAACAGCTGGATCGAGGCAAAGATCAACAGCCCTCCGCAGACTGTGTTTGCTGACAATGTATAGGCGAAATGTGGAAGTTCGAACCCCCCCACGATGATCTCCTGCAGGATATATAATGAATTGGCCACCGGAATGAGAAAGCGGGCCCCGGCGAAGGTCACCCCCCCAGTCATGGAGACAATCCCCACCAGGACGATCACCATATATATTGGCATCAGATAAGTGCTCGCCTCTTTCTGACTGCGGGCAAATGTTCCCACGATCATGACCAGTGCGGCGAGGATCACTGCGAGGGGAACGAGCACGGCGAACATCCAGCCGAAGGCGGCGAAGTCCAGGGCGAAGGTCGCCTCCATGCCGGAAGGGGCTAGGTTGCCCCCAAAGTACCGGATCCCGATGAGCAACCCGACCACCGATAGGAGTGAGGAGACGATGGAGACAGTGAGGATCGTGAAAAATTTTCCCAGCACGATCTCGGTGCGGGAAAGCTGGCTTACGAGCAGTGTTGCTATCGTTCCCCGCTCCTTTTCCCCAGCGGTGATTTCGGCACCAAGCCCCATCGCGCCGGTTAGTATGGCAAGGATCATGAAGTATGGCAGGAGCCTGCTTAATAGCATCCGTCCTACCGATTCGCTGGACGCGGTATCGATGATGTTGATGCTCAGCGGGGGGGAAAGTTCATCGTAGTCGAGCCCCAGACTGGCAAGCTTCTGGCGTAGGACTGTTTGGAGGTAGTCCTGGAGAAACTCACGCACACGGGCAGCGGCCAGGGTCGCCAATTGGTCTGTTTGGTCGTAACGAAGAGTGATGTCCAGCCCCAGGCCAGGTCCACCGGAGGTCTTTTCTACGGCCATCATCACCTGATAGTCTTTTGACCGCAGGTCAGCCAGAGCTTCCTCTCCATCCTGGTAGAAGACAGGGACAAAGGACTCCGCTGTGCGAAGTTTGGAATGAAAAAGCTCGTCGTCCGATCGGTCAACCGCGATAACCGCTGGGGTCAGTTCCTCTAGCCTCCTCTGCTCTGTAGAGGTAAAGTGCCCCATCACCGCTAATACCATGGGATAAAAGATAAGGGGAAATATGATGGTAAGGAGCATTGTCCGCCGGTCGCGGAGGGCCCCAGTGATCTCTTTTTTAAACATAAGCCGAACATTTTGCCACATATTACGCCTTGGTATATTACAGCCTTGATCTGTGTTCCCCGCACCTCTGCGAGACCCAAAAGTTTCTCATGCAAGTGCGCCTACCGGCCTTAATCCTTACTCCCTAATCCTCTCCATGTCACCCATTTAGTTTATGCCACAAAGTTTATCCTCTGTTTCATTATTTGCCAGCCTTCTTGATCGCTTGTACCGGGTCGCCAAGATGAAACTGAGTTGACATACCAGGTCACCAGATGATAAAAGTTTTCTGAGAATTCCTAAATCCTAAAAATAAGGGGGGGGTACGCGCCCGACAGGATTCGGCGACATCGACCTATGCTCGCTCTGGTTAAAAACGTGTTCGAAAACGGCGGCATCGTCGCGATGATCTGTCACGCAGGGTGGGTGCCGGTTTCTGCCGGGATTGTGAAAGGTAAACAGGTAACGTCGGTTTCTGCGATCAAGGATGACCTTGTCAATGCGGGTGCAAAGTGGGTGAATCAAGAGGTCGTGGTTGATGGAAATCTGATTAGCTCTCGCAGTCCGGATGACCTGCCAGCATTTTGTAGAGCGATCATTGAGACATTAGAAAATAAAGCATGAAAAGTTTCTAAGAGAAACACTAGTTGCCCTTGTCTCTTCATAAAATACCCTGAAGTGCTGGACCCCCAAGGAGGGTCACTACTTGCCCTTTTTTGTAAAGTTGTCCCGCTTTCACGGCACTTTAGCGCTTGACATTTGTTTTGTCCAGTTGTTCATTGGTCCGTGTAGGATTCCGACGATTCTGAGGATCTGCGTGCGAAGATCGAGTACTGCCTACTGAACATCCTGGCTTGTCAGCAGGAAACTCTCCCGTCAAGCATGCAACCTATTTGACAAGGCGCTGCCCATGAAGCAGGTACAATACTGCTATTTCACGGGAACTAACACCTGTAAATTCGATGGTAAACCACAATTCATGACTTAACTGTCATGTATAGGCCCTATAAGGCTCTCTCGTTTCCATATTACAAAAGCCGGCGCATGTGCGGCCTTAGCTCGCGCGCTTTGCGCAGCCCTGCTTCCACAGTGCGCAGGGTGGTGATGCAGTCGCCCATGGCGTTATGTGCACCGTACGGCTTTACGGCAAAGTAGGAGGCGGCAGTGGACAGCTTTTGCCATGTGAAATCGTTAGTGCGGCTATTTCTTACGCCGTACAGTCTGGCAAACCACTCCATGGCGCACCAACGGTTCACCTTGGGCATGGGAAGACCGTAACGGCGACACGTGTTTCGCAGGACCTGCATATCGTAGGAAGCGTTATAGATGACGACCATTCTAGTGCTGATCAACTCACGCACCCGCTCATAAATATCAGGAAACTCCGGCATTTCTCGCACCAGATCGTCAGTGATGCCGGTGATGCGACTTGCGCTGTGCTCGATCACTTTTCCCGGGCGCACGAGCTCATCCATGAGCGTGGTTTCTTTCCTATCGATGATTGCTATACTCACGAGTTCAGGTTCGTAAAGTCCCGTGGTCTCCGTATCGAGTACGATGTAGTCCTGTCCGTCCAGGGCACACAGTATATCAGAGAGGGCTTTCTTTGTTTCGTCCATCGGTTCAGTCCACAGTGAGCGTTTTGCTAAGATTGTACGGGAAATCCGGATTGATTTCGCGCGTGCCCTCCATTCCATTTAAGCTGAGTTGCTCGTTTACACCGTTGATTTCCACTACATCTGTGCATGGGTCAATCCGTCCCGCGATATCGATGGACGCGCATCCGACTGAATCATGCCCTTGGCAGGCTAGATGGTGTGCACCCCCAACTAGCACCTCGCTCAGCTTGTGTGTTCATGATCCTCCGCGATTGCCTGGCTCAGCCAGAAGAGCTCGGCCATCTCCTCTATCTTCTCTGCGAGTAACAGGGCCTGCGCCATGTCCTGCCCCACCGCCACCGCCCCATGGTCGGCGAGAAGCACCGCCTTTCCTATTCCCAGCGCCTCCACCGCGGCGTCGGCCAGTTCCCAGGTGCCTGGAAGGGCATGGGAGGCGGCCGGTATCTTCTCTCCGAACAGGATCCTCCCCTCGTCGTGCACTATCGGAAGAGACAGGCGGGCGATGGCGGCTGCGGTGGCGTAGGGAGAGTGGGTGTGCACGATGGCCCCTGCATCCTCCCGCTTTTGGTAGATCGCGGCGTGCATGCGCCACTCCGAGGACGGATTTCCGACACCTGATCTTTTCTTGCCGTCCTGGTCTATCTCGATTATCTGAGAGGGTGCAAGCTCATGATAGGGGATCCCGCTTGCGCTTATGAGCATCCCGTCTTCAAATCGGAGGGACACGTTTCCCGAGCTTCCCCGCACCAGCCCAAGCTCGGCCATACGTTGTCCGGCCTCGACCAGCTGCGCGCGCAGTTGGTCCTTCTTTTCCTGAGCATGTGGATTATCCATCATCTCTCCTTTCCTGTAAGTCGGTACGGCGGGCGGTGCACCCCGGTCTCCGTGACGATTGCGGCGATCAGGGAGGCAGGGGTCACGTCGAAGGCCGGGTTCCAGGTCGGGGTGTCAGCAGGTGCGATATTGATGCCAAACGGCGCGGTGATCTCCTGCCCCGGCCTCTCCTCGATCGGGATCTCCTCCCCGCTTGCGATTGTCGTATCGATCGTAGAACGTGGTGCCACAACGTACAGCGGGATGCCATGGTGATGTGCCAGCACCCCCAGGCAGTATGTGCCGATCTTGTTAGCGCTGTCACCGTTTTGCGCGATGCGGTCAGCACCGGCCAACACGGCGTCGATCTTTCCTGCGCTCATGATGTATGCGGCGGCGGAATCAACGATCAGCCGAAACGGTATCTCGTCCTTTTTTAGCTCCCATGCGGTGAGGCGCGCTCCCTGCAGGAAGGGCCTGGTCTCGCATGCATACACCAGCTCCAACCTGCCTTGCTCATGCGCTGCCCGCAATACCCCGTATGCCGTCCCATATCCGCCCGTGGCCAGGGCACCGGTGTTGCATATCGTGAGGACGGTGGCCCCAGGTGGGAGAAGCTCCGCCCCGTGGCGCCCCATGCACCGGTTGGCGCCGATATCCTCGGCATGGATGCGATGCGCCTCGGTGAGGAGCGCTGCCCGTAGGTCGAGCAGCGGTTTGTCCTTGTGCCCGCGGAATATCGCGAGCATCCGCTCGATCGCCCAGGTGAGGTTGACCGCGGTGGGGCGGGTGGCGCGCAGGGACCCCGCGGCCGGGATTATCTCATCACCGTTATCCGCTGCCAGCACGAGCCCATAGGCGGCGGTGATCCCGATCGCCGGCGCGCCGCGCACGCGCATGTGCCTTATCGCCTCCGCCACCCCGGAGACCTGTGTTATCCTAAGCATCTGCACCTGCCCTGGAAGCTTCGTCTGATCGAGGAGATCGATCCCCCCATCCCGGTATGCGATCGGGGCGAATTCTCCGTTAAAGCTCGGGAGCCGTTCCATGTCGGTCATTGCTTTACGTAGTGTTTGCCCAGGGCCACGGGCACGTCGAGGTCAGCCAGAGCCGGATAGCCATTGGGCAAAAGCTGGGCGCTGGTGCCGTCGCAGCGCGCCGCCCCGGGCGCCCCCATCTCTAATTCCTTGTAATATCCACGGTAGGAATGGAATTCTCTGTTTTTCGCTATCGCTTCCGACTTTTCCAGGTGGCGTGCGATCTCTATCGCCCGCGCTGGGTCCCCAGGAAGCAAAAGGTACGGGGGAAAATCTTCTGGGGATACGAGCAAGTTGGGAAGACGCTCTTCCATGGCTTGGCCTCCTGTATGATCGTTTATTGTAGAAACTAGCACACTTGCCTCCGCGGTTCAAAGTCCGGTTATCAATCGCGGGGTGGGGTTGCTGAAACCTATCCTTGACTTAGCACCAATTAGCACCTAAAGTGGTACAAGATTCCCACCGCAGGTCCACCTTCCAGACCCGCTGAGTACGCAGAGGATATGGTTTTTTTTCAGGCAGTGGCGCCAAGGCTCCGGATTTTTCACCACGAAGGACACTAAGCGCACGAAGTGCCTGATACCGCTGTTTGGCCTGGGAGATGTAGTAGCCGGTCCTGTTTACTACATCTCCTGAAGTGACATGAGATTAATCGGGAGCTCATTCTTCGTGCTCTTCGTGGTGAATTCTTTTTGTCATCTGTCCGAACTCAACCTTATACCTGCTCAGAACAGCAAGAGGCCAAACCCATTCTCTCGCCCGTTCGCTTTGCTCACTCAAGACGCTAAGGCGCCAAGATTAAAGATTTCTTTTGGCTCTTGGTTGTTTATAACCTACCACACGGGCAGTAGGGTTCGCACTCCGGATTTTTCACCACGAAGGACACGAAGAGCACGAAGCGCTTGACCCCGCTGTTTGGCCTCATGACATTATTCGACAACTTATTAGAGCTCGGCAAAGGGTAAGGCGGTCGCCCCTTGTCCGAGGGGCAGGCGAACATCGCCAGGATGCACTATGTACCCCGGGGCTACCTTCTTCCCCAAGTCTGCTTGCAGGATGATGATTCCTTTCGCCATGGCTGGCCGTGGGGTGGCGGAGAGTTTGACTTCGATAGGGACAAGACGGCCGTTTACCTCAATGAGTATATCCACTTCCGTCCCTGTAGCGGTGCGCCAGAAATAAACCCGCGGTTCTCTACCCTGGTGGAAGTAGGTTTTGAATATCTCCGTCAATACCAGGGTCTCGAATATCGCACCACTCATAGGGCTGGAAGCAGCGTGATGTGGATCCTTGAGGCCTACAAGATGGCACAACATGCCGACATCCGTGAAGTAAAGTTTTGGCGTCTTTACCAGGCGCTTTCCCACATTTGCGAAATATGGCTGCAGGATGATTATCTGATACGTCGCCTCAAGAACCGATAGCCACGCCTTTGCTGTGTTTACTGCCACTCCAATGTCGCGGGAGACCTCAGTCAGATTGAGTAGACCCCCGCTCCTCGCAGCAATTGCCCTCACGAAGTTCTGGAACGTCGTGAGATCACCCACCTGCCGTAACGACCGTACGTCCCGCTCCAGATATGTCTGGATGTAGCTTGCATACCAGAGCGAAACATCCTTCTTGGGGTCGGCAATCAGTTCGGGATAATTTCCGTGTAGTATCTTTTCCCAGAGGAGTTCATATGTGAGGCCTTGGTGCAGAGCCCGTTTCTTATCTGACTCCCAAGGAAATGGAAAGCCTGAAACACCGAGTGTCTCCCGTTGTGAGAGGGGTAACAACCGCAGGATCGCTGTTCGACCGGCGAGAGATTCTGTTACCTGTTGCATTAAAAGCAAGTTTTGTGACCCTGTAAGTAGGTATTGTCCGTGTTCGGTGCGATTGGCGTCCACACGTTCTTTGATGTAAGAGAGGAGGTCCGGGGCGTATTGAATTTCGTCTAGGATAGCAGGAGGAGGATACATTGCGAGGAAGCCCCGCGGATCCTCGCTTGCTGCCGCCCGGATATCGGGAGGCTCTAGTGAAATGTAAGCGTAATTTTCTGCAAACAGGTGCTTCAGCAACGTTGTCTTACCGGATTGACGTGGCCCTGTCAGAATGACGACAGGAAAGTCTTCTGCGGCACGCTTCAGTACCGGCTCCAGTGTCCTGGTAATGTACTTTTGGATCATCTGGTGAACTCCTCATGTGTAATTATGCATTTGAAATGCAAAATTGCAAGGATTTTTCGTTTCGAGTGAGCCAGTTGCAGAAACTTCTTTTCCCTATAAAAACAGAGACATTTACCGCTCGGGGGTATAGTAAATACTAAATCAGTTACTCCACCCTCCAGGCCCGCTGTGGGCGACGATACCCCCCGCTGAGCATCTCCAACCTCCCGGCCTTCATATGGCCCGCTACCAGCGTGTGGTATTGCGACAAACAAGGTGGAGAATTTTTTCATTTTTGCAGTATAGCATGAACGGTGGTCACTGCCAAATCTTTTTGGAGATCGATGGCGAGCCCGGCTTATCACACACAATTCAGGCCCTAATATGCTCAAAGGAACACATTTGTGTATAATTATTTTATGAAGCACGGTGTTTTATCCCATCAGTGGAGCCGTCGCCTTGTTCGGTGGGTGCTTCGGGACCTGATCCGGGTTGGGTTTTTGCTTTTGACACGGCTTACGATCGAGGGGCGGGAGCAGCTTCCGGAAAAGGGGCCAATACTAATAGTGGCGAATCATTTTCATTTTGCCGATCCTGTGGCCATCATTCGCGCCATGCCGTGGTTGCTTGATTTCATCGGCGGCCTGCAGATGCCGTTTGCCCCGAACGGGGTCAAGTGGCTCGCGTGGCTGTGGGGCACATTCCGCGTCCACCGCCAGGGCTCCTCTCGGGCCGCACTGGAGCAGGGCGAAGCGGTTCTTTCCGACGGCGGTATCCTCGGCATCTTCCCGGAGGGCGGTAGCTGGGCAGCGGTTCTCCGTCCACCCCGGCCCGGGGCTGCCTATCTCGCCACCCGTACCGGGGCGATCGTTGTCCCGGTTGGACTGATCGGAATGACGGATATGTTTTCTCTTTTCCGTTGCGGACACCGTGCGCAGGTGACGGTCCGTATTGGGGAGCAGGTTGGCCCATTTCCCCCTGTGCCGCGTGGGCGAGGCGGGAGGGAACAGATTGACCGGATAGGTGAACAGTTGATGAAGGGCATCGCTGTTTTGCTCCCGCCGGAAAAAAGGGGTGTTTATTCCGAAGAGCCGGCCCTGCGTGAGGCCGCGGAGGAGGTCGCCGCCTACCCATGGGAGGGGGCAAAAGGAGTAAACCTGTGAGCGAAGCGAAGAAGCGTGCCCGTCTGGTCTGGTATCTTTACGATTTCGGTAATTCTGCCTACGCGGCAGTTGTGCTGCTTGCGGTCTACGCTGCCTATTTTAAGGAACAGGTCGTCGGGGGCTCGCAGGGATCATTTCTGTGGGGCCTCTCCGTGGGAATTGCCATGCTTATAGTTGCGCTTACCTCACCGATCCTCGGGGCGATGGCCGATTTGACGAGATCGAGGAAGCGGTTCCTTGCCGGATATACCGCGATGGCCTGCCTGTTTACTGTGGCGCTTTTCTTCGTGGGGAAAGGTGATATCGTCCTTGGTATGGCACTGTTCATCCTTGCCGAGATCGGTTATCGCAGCGCCCAGGTCTTCTATAACTCGCTCCTTCCGGATATCGCGGCACAGGAAGAGATTGGTCGGATCTCTGGGAACGGCTGGGCGATCGGGTCGGCTGGGGGCATCGTATGCCTCGTCATTGTGCTCATCACCATCCGGATGATCGGGGGGGATTTTGTCGTGCGTTTCTCATTGGTCATCACTGCAATCTTCTTCGCCGTGTTCGCCGTGCCCCTATTCCTGTGGTTGAGAGAAAAGAAGAGACGTGATACATTGCCCACCGGCCGGTCGCTTATCGCGCTTCCGTTTGTAAGAGTCGGCAAAACCCTGCGCGCGATGCGCCGTTATCGGCAATTCGGTAAGTTTATCCTGGCCTTCCTGATTTATAACGACGCCATCCTGATGACCCTCAATTTCGCGGCCATCCTGGGTGCGGTCCTATATGGGTTGAACCAACAACAGCTGATCCTGTTCATGATCCTCGTTCAGGTTACAAGCATCCCCGGGGCATACCTCCTTGGACGGTTGGCCGATCGCACCAGTGCACAGAAGGCCCTGATTCTTGCCCTGGGGCTTATGTTGAGTTCAGTGCTGTGGATGTACTTTAACTACTCCATTCACATGTTCTTCGTCATCGGCGCGATCGCCGGCTTTGCCCTTACCGGGGTACAATCGGTCAGCCGTACGATGACCGGGATGCTTGCCCCGCCGGGCCGCAGTGCTGAATTCTACGGTTTCTTCGCCGTGGCAGGCCGCACCTCCTCGTTCATCGGGCCGACGGTCTTCGGGATCGTCGCGGCTAGGATGGCCGCATGGTATCAGACGCGTGGGCAACTGGAGAATCTGGCCGAGCAATCCGGACAACGAATTGCCGTTCTGGTGATCGCCGCATTTTTGATCGTGGGTGCCGGCTTGCTCCTTACCGTCAATGAATATGCCGGTCGCCGCGCCTCGATGGAGGCAGAATAAGAAGCGAGTACGGTAATGAGTAATGGGTGGAGGGTGATGAGTGGTAGACCACAGTCAAGAGTCTAGGGTCGGGAGTCCGGATACCGATGGCAGTAAACGGTTGCTTAGCAAGCCGGAGGGAACGTACCCAGGCCTTATCTCACCCTCACCTTCACCCCGTGGAATATTCGCTCTATTATTACACGGGGTAAACCTCTCCCTTCACTCGCCCCGTGTAGTAGCACGATTGGACTTACTACATGGGGCAAGGGAGAGGGATTAGAGAAACGGCCGTGCGCAACCCAAAAGATTTCCCTACAGGTATCAGGCTAAAACGGTTTACCCTTCACGAGATTTCCGTTATTATCGGTTTCCAATGAAAATTCGGGTGGCCCTCATCGATATGGATGGAACGCTGTGGAACGGGTCATTGGATTGGCCGCAGATCCGTCGCGAGATCGGTCTACCGCAAGACGCCAGGCCTATCCTGCATCACCTGCAGGGGATGCCGAATGAAGAACGGGTACGGGGGCTCAGAATCCTCAACCGACACGAGGTAAACGGCGTAAAAAACGGTGAACTCATCCCCGGGGCACATAACCTGCTTCGATATATTAGGGGGGTCGGGATCAAGTGTGCCCTGGTCACAAACAATTCTCGTGCGAACGTGGAGGAGATTCTCACTCAGCATCGGCTCTTCTTTGACCTGGTGCTCACGCGCGACGACGTCGCGTTCAAGCCGAATCCCGAGGCCTTCCTCAAGGCCCTGGAGAGATTGAATGGGTGCCCAGAAGAGGCTGTGGTAATCGGAGATTCTCATCTCGATCTCCTCGCTGCCCACCGCGCTGGGATCGAGACCGTCATTCTCGTACACACCGAGGCCTGGATGCAGCCACTGCTCCCGCAAGATGTCTCTTTCAAACAGGCAAGCGGATTGTCTGAGGTGAAAACCATACTTACCCGACTTCTGGATTAAAAAATGGTTGACGTGCCCTGTAGATAATACTATGCTGTCTATTAAGAGGTTTTGCCTATGAAAAAGATGACCGAATACACTGATTCAGTTGGTGAAATCACCGCAGTAATGCTGATCGGTTTTTTCAAGAGGTGGAAAAAGCCGCATACTCCGGATGACCATCTCAAGATATTGCACAATAGCGATTATATCGTCTTGGCCATTGATAGAGAAAAGAATAAAGTTGTAGGTTTCATTACTGCCCTGACCGACAATATACAAACTGCATTTATTCCCTTGTTGGAAGTCTTACCTGATTACAGGAAACAAGGGATAGGTTCGGAGTTGACATCCAGAATGTTGAAGAAATTGAAAGGGATACCTGCTGTAGATCTCACTTGCGACCCAGATATGCAGAAGGTCTATTCAAAGTTTGGCATGAAACCCTCAGTAGGTATGATTATCAGAGACTATTAGGGCATAACCAGGCGCTGCACCTGACTGGCAATTCGCTGCCCTCATTGCCAGCAGGTGAGTTTGGTCGTTATGCCATTGACAGCTTTAGTCTGGATAAGAGGTAAACCCTGTCAACTACCCCGGACTAAAGTCCAGGGCTTGCAACTATGCTTGACCGCAATTGCTTCAGAGAACTGAAGCCTTTGGCTTCATCACAAAGATCTGGAGTGCCTAGAACCAGGAACTAGGGACCAGGAACTAGGAACCAGAACTGAGGGGGTGAATCAAGGCCAATTCCTCCACGGATTAAAACCCGTGGTATCCTTGACCGAAGTTCAATGAGACGAAAAGTGCACGTATTTCTCGGGTTGCTCGGTGGTGGTGTCGTGCCTTTTCTTCCCTATATCCTTGACTCTATCCCTCGGGTTCAACCCATCGATATTGGCGAATTATGCATCGGCGCCGTGGCCGGGGGGGCTGTCGGTGGTGTCACTTCGCTTCTTCCGGACCTGCTCGAGCCCCCCAGGCATCCCAATCACAGGGGGCCTTTTCACAGCATCTTATTACTGCTTGGGCTGACTGGGCTAGGCTTTGTGTTTGCAATGGGGATTATTGTCATTGAGTATAGAGTCCTTTGGGTGCTGATACTTCCCGGGATCTATGGATATGTAAGCCATCTGGCAGCCGATGCATTGACAAAAAAGAGCCTTCCGCTATTGTTTTAGCAAGGATCCAGGCCAAGATCCTATCGAACAGATCCTAATGCAATTTTAGGGTACTTTCGTGGCAACCTAAAGTTTTCCTCTCGCGAAGACGCTAAGAAGAGCTGGACACATGCTGAATTGGTTCGTAGTTCGTGGTTCATGGTTCTTGGTTCGTAGCGAGTGAAAGAAACGGGTGAGAGAATAGAGTTTTGGTAAATATCACACATCGCTCAAACCAGCGGGTAGGAGCCCATTTCTTTTTATTTGTGGTGAATTTACTTGCTCAAAGAGCCATTTCCGGCCACTATTTAAGGAAAAGGTGGTAGTATGGGTGTTGGTTTTCTCGTATTGGTTCTACTGTGGATTGCGTTGACACGAAGCAGGGAGCCGTTGACGATCATGATTGGCGGGATAGTGGCGGCAGGCGTGGTTTTGGTGCAATGGCAGTTGTTTCCACATTTAAACCCTTTTCCATTCCGTATTCTGCTTAAGCCACACCGCATTTTTAGGTTCCTCTTTGTTTTCTTCGCCCGTTTTGTTGCCTCCACAGTCCATACCAGCCGGTTGATCCTGTTGGGACAGGAGGAGGGTCAGATTGTCGCCTTGCCGACCCGCATCCGCGATCCGATCGGCCGTTTCATCTTGCTCAATTCGATCACCTTTACCCCGTCTACGATATCCCTTCTATTGGAGGGTGATCTACTGTACATCCACTGGCTGAGGAAAGCAGGGAGCAAAGGTGATTGGGAGCGGATTAAGGCCTCGCTCGAGGGCAGCCTTCGCCCACTATTTGATAGGAAAAAAGATGGTTTTAGCTGAGATCGTACTTGGCCTCTCACTGGCAGTCGTCCTATATCGGCTGATTCGTGGTCCGACCCCCTGGGATCGGCTTCTTTCCTACAACAGCGCGTCCAATCGCGTATTTATTATTCTCGCGGTTATCGGGATTGTAACCGATCGTTCTCTGTATGTGAATGTGGCGATTCTCTACGCGGCGTTGAGTTTTCTTGGGGTGGTTGTCCTCGCCCGGTTCATGGAGAGGGGGGGCGGTCACCGATGATCGCGGATGTTTTTATTGGCCTTGGCCTCCTGTTTGTCGCGATCGGGACAGTGGGGATCATTCGTTTTCGCGACATATACTCGCGACTGCAGGCGAGTGGTGTATCG
>JAYEMK010000073.1:0-18926 GCA_034718095.1 Candidatus Bipolaricaulota bacterium
AGACCGTTTCTCCATCTGCGTAGGAAAGTAGCATCTGTGCCCGATCTACATGAACCTTCGACTCGGTACGCGAACGGCTTATTGTGATTAATTGCTCCCGTACACTCTCATCCAACACCAATTTTGCCCTCCGGCTTTCGAATGGCATGGCTTTCCTCCTTTTCACAAAGAGATACGTTTGAAGGAAAGTATACCGTGTCACTAGAATATTGCAAAGTTATTTTGGAAGCGCTCTACTAGTGACCCTCGACCCTTGACTCAGGAACGAAGTAGAGATCGATCCCTCGAGCCGCGGCATGCCCGGTGGCGATTGCGGTTATCACATCCGGTCCCTTTACGAAGTCCCCACCGAAGAAAAGCCAGGGTATGCTGCTCTGGTAGTGTTCGTTTACCTTTACCCTCCGGCCGGCGTACTCGAGCTTCTCTTGAACATCTTCAGTGATCAGTGAAGCGTCCGGGCTCTGCCCGATCGCCTCAACGACCATCGTCCCGGGGATGAACAGCTCGTCGGATTCGTTCACCGTCGGATTGAACCGTCCTTCCTCGTCGAATACCGATACACACTCGATCGTGTGTAGCCCTTTTATCTCCCCGTTTTCGATCTCTATCTTCTTAGGAGAGCGGCCGGGGATGATCATGATCCCCTCCTCGCGTGCCTCCTCTATTTCTTCCAGATCAGCGGGCATGATCTCTTCCGTCTCCAGACATGTAGTTGTAAGATTCACTTCGCCGTAACGAGCCCTCTGCATCCGGGCAAGGCTGCGTGAGATGTCCATCGCCACATTACCTCCCCCGATGACGACGATCTTTTCGGTGACCTCGATCTCCTCCCCACCGGTGATCCTCCTTAAAAGGTCGATCGCCTGGAAGACATGGGGATGATCGGTCCCGGGGACGCGCGTGCTGCGTCCACCCTGAAGCCCGATCCCGATAAAGACGGCCTCGTAGTCGTGGTGTAGATCATCTAGCGTAACGTCCTCTCCCACCCGCGTATCACAGCGAATATCTACCCCGATTGACTCTATATAGGAGATATCCTTGTCAAGTGCCGCGTAAGGTAGACGATACTCGGGGATCCCATAGCGCATCATCCCGCCCGGTCTTTCCTTCTCCTCGAATATGGTCACCTCATACCCCATAAGCGTCAGGTAATATCCGGCGGAAAGGCCGGCTGGCCCCGCCCCGACAATTGCCACCTTTTTGCCGTTCGATTTAATGATCTCAGTCCCCAAGACGCGCCTGTAATCTCCCCTGGGGATCTGATCCATCGCATATCGCTTGAGCCACCTGATGGAGACAGGATCACCACGATTGGCAAGGGCACACGCCGTCTCACAATCATGTGTACATACCCTCCCACACACATCCGGGAGGGGATTTGTCTTGTAGATGTCCCTGGCGGCCCCTTCAGGATCATCATTCCAGATATCGCGAATGTAGTCTACGATATTCATGTGGGCAGGGCATGCCTCCTCGCACAGGGCACACTCAAAGCACCGGGCCGCCTCAGTCAGTGCCTGTCCCCTGGTAAACCCGCGCACCAGCTCCACGAACGATGCAAGCCTATCCTCGGCGGGAAGTACCTCCATCTCCTTTGCCTGCCCCTCAAAGTCGGCAAGGCAAAACTCAGGCTCGCTAGAAAAGCCCTTGTCGTTTCGCTTACGATGATTAATGCTTACCTCAAGATCACTCGGGTCCTCAACAAAGACCTCAGGGGCACTCCGCTCATCCCGGGCCATCACGGACACGAAACTCTCTGCATCGTGGTCGATATGGATAAAATCCTGTGACAGACTCAGGCTACCGGTAGGGCAGACGTCGACACATAATCCACAATAGGTACATCTGCCGTAATTGAACTGCGGGCGTTCGCCCTTATCCCCTTTTTTGGGGGTTGCCTCAATCCCGGGGACCGGCACCATGGTAATCGCGTCGCACGGGCAAATATCATGACAGTTTCCACAGCCGATGCACTTGTTCAGGTCGTTTCTGTGAAACCCGCGATAGCGCTCAGAGACCTCCAATTTTTGAAACGGATAGGGGAGGGTCTGTGGCTTTATGAACAGGTACTTCAGTGCAGCAAACGGTTCTAGAACACTTCCTTTACTCCTTTTCATCTCTCACTCCCAATGTATTTTCACCCTCACCCTTTAGCGATCTATCTCCGGGGCAGCAATATTTAGGCTCAGCAACATATGACCGACATCCGCTATATTCATTCCCTGAAGAAGATTCTCCAGGACTAATATGCCATGAGGATAGGATGGAACCCGGTAGGCCATGCGGTGGATTTTATCGGTACCATCGGAGACAGCGTATGCACCCAACTCACCTCGAGCTGACTCCATCCTCACATAGGCCTCTCCCGGGGGTATCCTCCACTTGAAAGGATTCGGCACGCGGTTCCAGGCCGGCCCCGCTGGCAGTTTGTCCAAGGCCTGCCGAATGATGGAGGCGCTCTGTTTCATCTCCCCGCGGATAACCATCGCACGGGCATAGGAGTCCCCATCGGGCATGGTCGGTATCTCAAAGTCCATATAATCGTAAGCGGCATATGGCTCCACTTTTCTTACATCCCTGGCAAGCCCAGTGGCCCGTAGATTGCCCCCTGTCACCCCCAGTCGCAGTGCATCCCCCTGAGAGATTACGCCTACGCCCTCCACCCGCTTGCGGAAAACGCGGTTGTTGAAGAAAACGGCATCATAATCACGAAAACTCTTCTCCAACCCGTCCAAAGTCCCTCTCATCTTCGCTGCAAATCCGGCCGGCATATCCCGGCGCACCCCGCCTGGCCAGATATAGATATGATAAACCCTGCCCCCGGTTATCATGTCAAAAAGATCGAGGAAGTAGTCGCGCTGGGCCATCGCCCAGTGCCCCACCGTATCGAAACCGAGCTCGTTGGCATAGGCCCACAGCCATCCCAGGTGAGAGGCCAACCGGGACATCTCAAGGATTATCGTCCGCAGGTATTGCCCGCGGGGAGGGACCTCCAGGCCGGACAATTCCTCAATCGCCATCGCATAGACCTGCTCATTGGGATCGGGATCCATAACATTGATTCGGCAGACGAACGGGAACCCCTGAATATAGGTGGAGTCCTCCAGCATCTTCTCGAACCCACGGTGGAGAAAACCGGGATTGGCTGCCGCCTTTTGAATCGTGTCCCCCTCCACCGTCAGGGTAATGCTGAAATTTCCCACCATCCCAACGTGCTGAGGGCCAAAATAGAGCGTCAACTGCCTTTTTTTTGTGTCAGTCCCGCCACTATTCATGCTCGAACATCCTCTCCGAGTATTCTCTCGTGTTGAAATCCTTCCTCATGGGGGGGATCTCCTTCCAGTCGGTCAACAGAAGAGGTGTCAATCGCTGGTTGCCGATGAAATCAACCCCGAACATCTCATGGATCTCCCGTTCGTAGGTCTGTGCATGCTCAAAGAGCGGTATCATGCTCTGGTAGGTCCCTTCTGTCCGTGAGATTCTCGTCTTGACCATGGCGTGAATGCCTTCCTCGAATGAGGTAAGGTGATAGACAAGCTCAAACTCATCCTCCTCAATCCAGTCCACGCAGATGATGGAGGACAGGTGGAGAAAGCCTTCCTCCTTCATGAACGCAATAAATGAGAAGAGGCTATCCTTGGGCAGACTGATTATTATCCGCTGTCGTCTTGGCACGGTGACTGAGCTTGCAGAAAAGCGATTTTCTATATCCTGCTTTATGGCCTCTTCTCTCATGGCTCCTCCGTCATCGGGGCCGGTGAACTCTCGATGAATTCTCTGCCCAATACCCGCTCCTGATTTCTCCGATAATAATCGATATTTTCTTCGTACCTCTTGTAGCCATCGACCATCCCCCCCTCGATCATCTTCCATAGCTTAGTAACCGCGATAAAGATGGCCTCTGGTCGGGGCATACACCCAGCGATCCAGCCGTCCACCGGGAGGTACCTATCAAGATGATTTATTGTATTATAGGAGGTGTAATAAAGCCCCCCGTCAATGGGGCAAGAACCAAACGCAACAGTGTACTTCGGGTTTGGCATCTGTTCATAAGAGATAATGATGGCCTTAAGCGTCTTGATGGAGACATAGCCGGTGATCAAAAACAGGTTTGCCTGCCGCGGGGTCGCCATTGGTTTAACCCCGAACCGCTCAGCATCCCAACGGGCTGTTATCGTTGGTGGGATCTCCATTATTCCACACCCTGTGCAAAAATACGTTACCCAAAGCGAGTATTTCTCCCCCCATTTATGGGGATCTTTAATCGCTTTCCTTATGTTAGCTCTATCCACAATTATCAGCCCCCTATGATCATTACAAGGATCAATCCTGCCAGTGCAAATAAAGTCGGCCATTTCCAGCAATACCTGAGGGCCTGATCGATCCGAAATCGCGGGTAGACGGCACCGATGAATATCCCAATCAAAAACACACCAAGCATCTTGAGAAAGAAAGTGCCCAGATTCGCCGCGCCACCAAGGAACAGATCGACGAACAGGGCAATGACGATGAACAGTTGTAGTGCTTGCTCTATGGTCGCCAGGGCGAGGTACTTACCACCAAACTCCACCTGGGGCCCGGAGGAAATCTCCTGGGGTGCCCCGACGATGTCAAACGGGTGGATACCAAGCATCACCGGCAGAATGAGGAAGGTTGCGATTGCCGACAGGGGAAAGCGAAACACCCCCCAGGACAGGATCGAGTCGGCCTGCATCTGTACCACATTCACCAGCGAGGTCGTTTCGCCGTGGGTCATCACGGTCAACAGAACCAACAGGAAAGGCACCTCGTAGCCCAAACCCAGGATCAGCTTACGGGAGACCCCGAGCGAGGCATTCGGGTTTCCTGAATCCCCCGCCGCTAAGGCCATCCCCAGCACAGGGATCAACATCACGTATATGATCACGAGCAGGTCGCCAGATGAACTCAGCGGATGGATTCCCCCCGCAGGGATCAGTAACACGGTTACAACCGACCCTGCCAGTGCAATGATCAATCCCATGTCGAACATTACCCCGTGCGAGATGTTGCTGTGCTGGGTAAGAAGCTTTGTCAGATCGATCACCGGCTGATAAACTGGTGGGCCGTACCGCCGTTGAATACGTGCAGTGATCTTTCTAAACAGCCCCAGGAAAAGGACCGAGATCAAAAGCGCAATTACCGGCAGGGTAACAATCCAAACAACCCGCATAAACGTACTCATATTCTCCACCCCAGGAGCCCCATGAAGATCAAGACCGCTACAAACAAAACAATCCACGTGGCATATGTATTGATGTTCCCCGTGTAGATCTTTCTAAGCTGCTCAAAAAAGGCCGTGCTCTGTGTTGCTATCCAACCGTAAAAATCGTCAATCCTATCCCGCAGATACGGCCTTATGATGCGGTCCGCTTGGTCGTAGAACCTCACGCTGTGTTGATATCCCCCCACCGGGACCCGTGCACCCGCTGCATAGTTATCATACTGAGACACCCTTCTGGATCTTCGCGAGGCCGAGAATGCGGCATAGGCGATGAGCCCGGCAACGAGCAATGCGAAAAAGATGTTCAATGTATTGAGCTCTCCTATCGCTTTCGGCATCCCAAACAGGCTCGTCTCAAGCCGGGTCATTCCTAGATGGGTCTGTATAACGGAAATAGCCTTCAGAGGGATGCCCGGGAGAACGCCGAACAGGACAACAAACCCGCTCAGTACGATCATCGGCACCCGCATCGTCCATGGTACTTCCTCGATCTCCTTGTACTGCTCGGGTAGCTGACCAAGGAATACATTATGCACCAGTTTATAACCGTACAGGACCGTTCCCCAGGTCCCTATCAATGCTGCGAAGGCCAGGAAAGGATACCGGCTTAGGATCAAGGTCTTGTAGATCAACCATTTGGAGATAAAACCGTTGGTCAAAGGAATACCGATAAGGCCCATGCTTCCAATCAGAGCCCCTGTGAAAGTGATCGGCATCCGTTTCATCAATCCCCCTAACTTGTTGAGGTCTCTGGTTCCGGTCCGGTATTCCACAGCGCCCACCGCGAGAAACAGCAGCGCCACACAGATGGCGTAATTGAGGGCGTGAAACAGTCCCCCTGCAATCCCTAACGTAGTCGCTACCCCAATTCCGAGGATCATGTAGCCCCCGTGTCCTATGGATGACCACGCGATCAGCCGTTTCGCATCGTCCTGCAGCACAGCGATAAAAATAGGGAAAAGGATAGTAAGGGCTCCCACCCAGGAGAGCACGAGATTGAAGCTAATGGCTCCATAACTCAATCGGTTAAGCGTATTCAACCCAAGCACGGAGAACATCAGCAAGAATAGGCCGTAGAGTCCCATTCGTACGAGAATACCAGACAGGATCGCCGAGAAAGGCGAAACGGCTTCGCTATGTGCATCGGGAAGCCAGGTGTGAAGTGGCAGGATGGCGTTTTTGATCCCAAAGGCTATGGTGAACATAAGGAGCACAAACAACGCATACCAGGCGGATGCCCCCTGCAGTGCCGTTGCCAGGCTCGGGATCTCCAGTGTTCCGTAGGATATATACAGACTTCCGATTGCTAGCAACATGGCCGACGAGCCGATAATGGACATTATGATATACTTGAGCCCTGCCCCCAGAGCCTGTTTCCCTCGATAGCTTATCAATAGATATGTGCTCCAGCTCATGATCTCCCAAAAGATGTAAAATGAGAGAAAATCACCGCTCAATACAATCCCCAACATCGATGCATTTACCAAAAGCATCATACTGTAATAGTAATTAAGTCTTTCTTTCCCCTGCATATAGCTTATGGAGAAGACGATCGCCAATCCCCCGAGGGCGGCAATCGCGATCCCGAAGAACCACGACAATGGGGTCAATCTCAGAGACAGGCCTATATCCAGGAATGGGACACTGGCATAATCAATGGAGATCACCCGTCCGTAGAGAAAGGCCAGTATAATGAGTGGAAGAAATGCCACCAGGCTGGCCACCAGGCCCCTAAATCTGGGGTTACCCCTCCCAACCAGGCAGGTTCCCCCTGCCCCGACGAATGCGATAAGTAAGATACTCACCATAATCATGTTATGGCACCCCTAATACATACTGGATATAAGCCGTCCTCTCCACTAATCCCTGAGCAGCTGCGTCAAGTATTCCACTGACCAGCTGAGGATAGACCCCGATTATCAGGATCAACGCCGCCAACACACTGATCGGTACCAGACAGGATAGAGGGGCCTCTTTTACCTCTTCTAGACTGTTTCCCGATTTGAAGAAAAGGTTCTGGATAATACGGAAGAAGTATCCGGCCTCGATCACAGTGGCGATAAGCATCAGTACAACAAACCACAAGAACATCGGGTCCTTCAATGCGAGGGCAGCGCGGACCACGGAAAACTTGCTCATGAAGCCGGCAAATGGGGGGAGCCCGACCAATGAAAACACCGCTATCGTGGCCACAAAAGAGCTCACCGGCATCCGCTTGCCCAATCCGGAAAAAGCGGACAGCTTCTTGGAACCCACTCGGTAGATCATATAACCAACGGCCAGGAACAACAGGGACTTGGCCAGCATGTGATTCAAAAGTTGGAACAGGGCAGCAAAGACCCCTGCCCGGGTGGCAATCCCGAAGGCAAACAAAATCAGGCCCATCTGCCCAATGCTTGAGTAGGCAAGGAGCCTCTTGATATCCTCCCTCTGCCTGAATGCCGACATCTCTCCGATGAGTAAGGTGATCAACCCCACTACCGCGATCAATAGCATGATTCCATCGCTGTCGAACACCGTATAGAGGATCCTGGCCACAGCATACGCCCCGGTCTCGATTGCGATCCCCGATAGAATGGCACTGACCGAAGAAGGGGCGGATGAATGGGCGTCAGGAAGCCAGGCGTTCAACGGGAAGATGGCCGCCTCTATCCCAAATCCAGTGATTAGCAGGGCCAGGCTGACAAACAAAAAGCCAGGATCCGCTCCCCCTACCTTGCTTGCGATATCGGCCATGCTCAGCGTGCCAAACATCCCGTACAGGAAGGCAATCCCGATCAGGATGAACGCAGAACCGATCGAGCCCTGGATCAGATACTTGATGGCGGCCTCGGTGCCCGCTCGATCCCTGTTATAGGCGGTCAGTGCGTAGGAGGCCAGGCTCAATATCTCGAAGAAGACGAACAGGTTAAAGATGTCCCCGGTGAGCACCATCCCCGTCGCCCCGGCCAATAAGGCCAGTAGAAGCATATGGTACTTATCCTTCGGTCCCTCCTTAATGTAGTTGACCCCGTAAATGGAGACCAACAACCCGATCAAAGAGATTATGATTGCAAGCAACAGCCCCACCGGACCCACCACCAGATTTATGCAAAATGGAGGGGGAAAACCACCGATGGAGACGACGATTGTCTCGCTCATAACCCGCGGAATCAGGACAAGACTTATGACCAGATTGGCAAACAGGGCCAGTGCGGGAATATAATAGGAGATCCGTTTTGATATCAGACTGAACAGGGGAACAGCGAACGCAGCGAGAAAAGGAATGGCGATCAGTAACGGGGCTACCATTTCAACCCCTTTATCTTTCTGACATCAAGCGTTCCGTAGTTTTCATAGAGTTTAACTACAATAGAAAGGGCAAGCGCCAATACCCCCACCCCGATCACAATCGCGGTCAGTACCAACGCCTGCGGGATGGGATCGACAAATTGAGTCGGCGCTAGACTTGTCCTGGTAAAAATTGGGGCCGTCCCCCCTTTGATATAACCGACCGCAACCAGCAACACGTTTACCCCTGTGTCGAGCAGATGGATCCCAATAATAACCTTAATTAAATTGCTCTTGACCAGGATGATATAAAGCCCAACCAGGATTAACGCCCCCGCCCCGACATAGTACATGTTGCTGTAAAGTGCCTCCATCTATCCGCTCCTGCTCTCCATAAGCCCGGCAACTATCCCTGCCAACTCAGCCCCAACCTTCAAACCAATCGCAACGTACAGAATGGGAATCACCCCAGCACTGAATAGAGAATACGGGACCCCCTTGCCGATAAAATTGTTCAAGAAATACCCGCCAACGGCGAGGCCGAGCAGCCCCACCAGGACAAAGGCGGCCCCACTGCCGCTTTCCACCAGAGAGAACTGTCGCCTATCTAACTGGTAATGCCGGTGGGCCAGGTACTGCAAAAGGAAAGCAGAGGCAATGACTGCCCCACCCTGAAATCCCCCTCCAGGGGTGAGATGCCCATGCACGAAGATATAGGCACCGAAAAGCAGGATCAATGGAAACAGGATCCGTGCCCCGGTGCGGACAATCAGACTCGCGCGCTGCTTTTCTTCGTCAACCCCTCTATTCCCTGGATAAAGCAGCGCCCCCAGGCCAAGTGAGGCCACGAACAGCACGGTCACCTCCCCCAGTGTATCCAAGGCGCGGTAGTTGACCACCACTGAAGTGACGATATTCACTGCCCCTGTCTGGGCGATTCCATTTTCGATATAGTATTTAGCCACCCCCATTCTGTCGTCACCAAATGGAATATCGGACAGGGCAAAAAAGAACCCCGCCGCAATAAATCCTAGCAGAATGACGCTGACAAATTTTCTCATTCTTCGTACCGTCCGGTTTTTCTGATTGCAAGAACAAAGATCGCCGTTGTAAGTCCGGCCCCGATCGCCGCCTCCGCCATGGCAACATCCGGTGCCTGCAGCAGGTAGAACAGGACAGCCGCGATCAGGCTGACCGCTGCGCAGGCAATCACAACATTTAGTAGATCCTTAAACCAACTGGCGGCGAAAGCGGCGATGATCATCGTCAATATGAGCAGTGCCTGATAGATCATCATTCCTCCTCTGTCCCTCTACATCCTTCGAAATCCTTGCACCTGTCCACCACGGTACCCGCCCACAGTTTGACCCCTACCTTGTAGCTGGCTCGGGCCAAGGCATGGGCACTGATTGGGTTTGTAAGCAGGATAAAAACAGCTATTATCAATGTTTTCAAGAACCAATCGGGCTTAGTGATACCCACCCCGATGATGGTCAAAAATGCCCCCAACGTTGTACATTTGGTGCCCGCCTGCAACCGGTTATAGACGTCCGGGAAGCGAAAGATCCCCAAACCGCCGAGGAAGAGGAATACAGACCCCACACCGATTACGACATCTCCAAAAATTTCCATTACAGACCTCGCTCCAGATATCGAGCCACAGCCAACACCCCGATAAATGCGAGCACCGCATACACCAATGACACATCCAGATAGATGTATCGCCCAAAGAACCTGCCCAAAAGTACCATTAGGGCGATACTGATCGTGACCATGGCATCGATTCCCACGATCCTATCAGACGAGGTGGGCCCCTTGGCCGCACGCAGCAGACATAGGGCAATACCAGCTGCTATAAAAGAGAAATAGACAAACCACATCACGAGAGTATCCCCCGCAGGTACCGCTCGAACCGGCTACCGATGAGCCTGGTAGCTTCCTCTGGCTCTGTACTCTTGACATTGATCCAGTGAATTAGCAGGTTGTCCCCGGCAATATCCATAGTCAGTGTCCCCGGGGTCAGGGTGATTGAATTTGCCAGGGCTAGTTTGCCGGTATCTGATTTCAACTCGGTTTTTATTAAGACGATGCCCGGCTTGATCGGCATCTTGGGGTGAAGCACCCGATAGGCAACATCCAGGTTGGCCTTCACCACCTCCCAGAAGAAGACCGGGATATATATAATGAGATAGAACAACTTTTTGGGGCCAAAGTGACTCAAACCTCGCCTGGTAAAATAAGTATGGCCGATGGCAGCGACCGATGCCGCAAGAACGGCCCCGGTCAGTACCTCTTCCCAGGCCAGTGTATTGACCAAAATGAGCCACAGGGAAAGAAGAACCACAAATGTGAACAGGTAGCGACTGACCGATCTCTCACTTTTTTTCGGCAAACTAACCCCCTTCACAACCGGTATACCAATCTCCCCAGTTCCATAGCTATGTCTATTGGAATCAGCCTGACCGTGTTTGGGACCCTCAGGTAACAAGGGGCAAAACACAAAATACCCTCCACCCCGGCCTCGACCAATGAATCACCGACCTCCTGGGCGCTCTCCAGGGAGACAGCGATAATCGCCAGTCGTGTTCCCATCTGCTCAACCCGTCTGCGCATCCGGGACACATTCTCAACCCTTACCTCCCCCACTACCTGTCCGATGACCTGGGGATCTTTATCGAATGCCATCACGATCTCGAACCCCTGTTTTCTGAGCTCAGGATTTCTCAGGAGGGCAACCCCGATGTTCCCCACCCCTACAAGGACGAATTCCCAGTTTCTATTAAGGTTGAGAATGGAGCGCAGCTCATCGGCAAGCCGTTCCGTGTCATAGCCCACCCCGCGGGTGCCGAACTCGCCAAAATAGGAGAGATCTTTGCGTATCTGGGCAGGGTTCAGATGCAAGGCCTCCGCCATGTCTTGAGAGGAGAAACTTCTCTTTCCCTCCTGCAGCATGCAATCCAGCTGTCTCAGGTATGACAGCAATCTTCGAATTGCCTCTTCCGGGGCATCAACGACATTCCGCATTCATCTCTCCTAAAGGACCAACTTTGTGCTTGTGCTCACTTTCACAACATATTTATCACATCTGTCCCCCTTTGTCAAGGGCGAAAATTTTTCGATCGGAGGCAACACTGAGCAATCTCAGAGCTAAATATGTTTCAGCAGCGCAAGTTCCCGCGGCGTGTTCAGGTTGATGAACGAGGAAAGTTCAGGATCTATCTGGCGGATGATGTGTTCGCCTAACTCCCGCACCCGCAGGTGTTTATAGATGTCTGTCACCTTCAATGTCCCTCGGTCAAGTGCCGCATGAATTGTCGGGATGGTACTCCGCCGATAGGCAGCACACAGGGGCTCGTAATATCCGCCTACAATTGGGACCGCGATATCACTGCCCGAGGCGCGAGAGAGAAGCCTCTGGATCAGTTCGCCGTCTATAAACGGCATATCACAGGCAACCACAAAACATAGCTCGCTACGTGAGGCAATCAAGCCGCTGTAGATTCCCACAAGCGGACTATGTAGGGGGTAGAGATCCCTCACGGTGCGGATTCCAAACCGGGTCAGGTCAGGATCATTCCCCACAACTATGGAATCGGTGAACATGGGGGAGAGCCGTTCGTGTAGGTTCTCGATCAATGTCCTGCCGGCCGCGGTTAAAAGCAGATGCTTCGGCTTGCTCATCCGCCTTGACTCGCCGCCAGCAAGGATGATCAACGTGGTGTCCTCACTCATACGTGATCCTTTCTGGATGAGAATATACGTTCAATCGCTGGCCGCGGACAAACCCGCACAGGCAGACCCCCAGTCGCTCGGCCAGTTCTACCGCCCCTGCTGTGGGGGCGGAGACACAGCCGATAATCGGGACCCCACAGCGGGCGAGCCTGGCCAACATCTGCTCATCGATGCGTGAGGAGAGGAAGACAAAGGCATGGGAAAGATCTACTTGGGAGATAAACGCCTCTCCTACAGCCTTCTCCAGGGCGCATGTCCGACTGATATCCTCGACGAAGACCATAATCCTGGAGGCGGTTGAGATCGCCACGGAGTGTGTACCGCCGGTCCGTTGAAAGATACGGCCCCGGCGTTTCGATTCCTCCGCTGTGATTAACAACTGTTTTGCCGGGATAACAAACGGTTGCCTAATGGGGGCGATCGGCGGCGGTTCAGCGTGGCGTATATCTACAGATACATATCTTTTATTTTGAGAGAATGAGAGCACGTCATCCGGGGTGTAGATCATCCCTGTCGAGAGGAGAAAACCGTATATCAGTCCGCGCAGTCTCCCTGGAGAACATGAGGCGGAAAGGGTCTCCTCCCCGTTTACCTTAAGTACTATCCTTTTTTCAACCGCAAGGAGATCACTGACGGTCTCAAATCCCCTCTCGGTTAACCGCTGAATCATCCGCTGCTGTGTGTAATCCATGATAACGGTCCCCGCCATCTTAGCTAGGTGATCGAACACCGGACAACATTGCCAGAGCCATGTCGCTTTGGCCTTTTAGTCTCCATGCAAAATATTAAACGTGTGGCTACGAACATCTCGCAGCCACACGCATGTCCTTATTTGCTAGCGCTAGGTATTTTTTCCCTTGCGCAAGTACACTATCCAGTACAGGGTGGCGACGAAGAACGCTCCCCCGATGATATTGCCTAATGTCACCGAGATCAGGTTCATGACCATTCCCCCAACCGTCAGGTGAGAGAGTTTGTCGACCAGGCCAGCTGCGCTGACGATCGCGACATGCCCTTTCAGAACAAGCCCCATTGGGATAAAGAACATGTTGGCCACGCTGTGCTCGAACCCGCTGGCGACAAACGCCATGATGGGAAAGAAAATGGCGAATATCTTTCCCACCACCGCTCGGGCGGAGAAGGCCATCCACACGGCAAGACAAACCAGCCAGTTGCACAATATCCCGCGGGCAAACGCCGCCAGGAAAGTTAGATTTACCTTCCCATTGGCGATCGAAAGCGCCTTGGCCCCCACAAGCCCGCCATCTGCCTTCCATAGATCGCTCCAATACATGAGCAAAACAAGCAGGAGCGAGCCAGCAAGGTTAGCGAAATAGACGATTCCCCAGCTACGCAGAAGTCTCCTCATTCCCACCTTTCGGTCGAGGACCGAGAGAAAGATGAGGTTGTTACCGGTGAACAGCTCCGCCCCGGCGATGACAACGAGCATCAGACCAACGCTGAACATTGCCCCGCCCATCAGCTTGGCCATCCCCACACCGAGGAAGCTCGCCATGTCATGGGTGACCATTATGGCCAGCTGTGCCCCGAAGCCGATGTATACCCCGGCAAAGATGCCAAGGATCGTAAGTCTCAGGGCGCTTTCCTGCGTCTTCTTGATACATACCGTTCGAGTCAGCGTATCAGCAATCGTCGCTGGGGTTTTGCAATCAAATTCTGCCATTCTACACCTCTTTTATGTGGTTATTTTCTCTATTCTACAGGCTGCTACCTTCAATTCTGGAATCTTCGCCTTCGGATCCAGTGCGTCGTTGGTCAGCCTGTTTGCGGCTGCCTCAGCAAAGTGGAACGGAACGAAGACCGACCCCTTCGCCACCCTATCCGTCACCTTGACCTGTGTAATGATCTCTCCACGCCGTGTACTCAACTTTACCTCTCCCTCATGGACGAGGCCTATACTTTGTGCATCATCGGGATTTATCTCCGCGTAACCCTGATTGACAAAAAAGTTAAGCGCCTCCTCTCGCCTGCTCATGGTCCCAGTGTGAAAATGAGACAGGATTCGCCCGGTGGAAAGGATAAACGGGTACTCCTCATCCGGAGACTCCGCTGCCGGGATGAAATCGACAGGGTGAAATCTCCCCAGCCCTCGACTGAACTTGTCCTTGTGCAGATACACGGTTCCGGGATGCCCGTCACTCGGGCAGGGCCACTGTAACCCATCCGAGACAAGGCAATGGTGATGGATCCCTCCATAAATAGGGGTCACCTCGGCTATCTCATCCATTATCTGGGCCGCATTTTCATAGCCCATTTGGTACCCGAATTGCTCAGCCAGTCTGCAGATTATCTGCCAGTCCGGCATTGCAGCCCCCGGCGAATCAACGGCTTTTCTTAAAAGAAGGACCCTTCTCTCCGTATTGGTGAACGTCCCTTCGGTCTCGGCAAATGACGCCGCAGGGAGGACAACGTCGGCCAATTGAGCGGTTTCGCTCAAGAAGATGTCGCTTACCGCGAGAAAATTGAGGTTGGCAAGCGCCTCCTCAACATGGTTCAGGTTCGGATCGGATACCATCGGGTTTTCACCCATGATTATCATCCCCCGCACTCTTCCCTGCGCAGCGGCGTGCATCATCTCCACCACGGTAAGCCCAACTTTGGATGGGAGCCTGACCCCCCAGGCGTTCTCAAACTTCTCCTGCACAGCCGGATCGGTAACCGACTGATAGCCGGGATAGACATTCGACAGGGCCCCGACGTCGCAGGCGCCCTGCACGTTATTCTGCCCGCGCAATGGGTTAACCCCGGTCGATGGTCTTCCCACGTTCCCGGTGAGCAGGGCCAGATTGGCTGTGGAGAGGACGTTGTCGGTCCCGGTGATGTGCTGCGTGATCCCCATAGCATAGACGATCGAGGAGGTCTCAGCTGTGGCGTAGATGCGGGCTGCCTCCCTGATCTTATGGGCGGGGATCGTCGTGATCTCCTCTACCCGTTCCGGGGTATACCCCCCGACAACATCCCTAAACTCGGCGAAGTTCTCGGTCCTCTCCTCGATGAACGTCTCGTCCTGTAATCCTTCGGTTAGGATTACGTTCATCATCCCGTTCAGCCACGCTACATCCGTCCCGTTTTTCTGCCGCAGCCACAAGGTGGCGTGCTTTACAAGATCGATTTCTCTCGGGTCGACCACGATCAATTTTGCCCCATGGTAGCGGACGGCCCGCTTTATGAGGCTGGCGATCACCGGGTGTGTCTCGGTGGTGTTGGACCCAGTGACCAGGATGCAGTCAGCGTATTCGAGCTCAGCGATGGAATTGGTCATCGCGCCGGAGCCAAAGGCAGCGGCCAGCCCAGCCACGGTCGATGCATGACAGAGGCGGGCACAGTGATCCACATTGTTTGTCCCAACACCAGCGCGCATGAACTTTTGGAACAGGTAGTTCTCCTCGTTGGTGCAGGTGGCCGATGATAACCCTGCGATGGCGTCCGGCCCGTGTTTTTCCTTGATGTCGAGCAGTCTTTCCTTGATCACGGCCATCGCCTCTTCCCAGGTGGCCGGTTCGAGTCCGCCGTTGCGGCGTACGAGTGGGGTGGTGAGGCGATCTCCCTTGTTGATGTAGGTATGTCCGAAGCGCCCTTTTACACACGTAGAACCATAATTGGGCACGGCATCTGCCCCCCGCACCTTGACGATTTTGTTGTCCTTAACCCATAGCTCGAGCTGGCATCCGACCCCACAATAGGAGCAGGTTGTCTGCACCTTATCTACCTTCCAACTCCGCGGGGTCCCCACGGGGAGCTTTTCTTTGATCGCCCCGGTCGGGCATAGTTGTACGCACTCGCCGCAGCCGTCGCACTCCGACTCACCCCACTCTCCCAGCCCGGCGACAACGACCGTCTCCAGCCCACGGTTTGCAAAGCTCAGCACCCCTTTGCCCTGAATCTCATCGCAGGCCTTGATGCAACGAGCGCAGACGATGCACTTGGTGGGATCATGTACGAGAACGGGGGAGGTCGTATCAGGCTCCGGGAGGGCCCGTTCCCGCACGGGAAACCGCCGAGTTCGGTTGTCCAAACCGTAGCGATAGGCGAGATCCTCCAGTTCGCAGTCCCCTGACGAGGGACAGGTCATGCAGTCGCAGTTGTGTTCGGAGAGGAGGAGATCGATCAGCATCCGCCGCAGCTCCTCCAGTTCGTGGTCAAACGCCGTCACCTGCATCCCCTCGGAGACCTGAACCGTACAGGCCGGAATAACCCCCGGCCGGCCGGCGATTTTAACCACACATAGCCGACACGCCCCGGTGACACTCACCCGGGGATGGTAACAAAGTCCGGGGATATCAAACCCATTATCCCGTGCAACTTGGAGGAGATTAGCACCTTCGTCAGCCTCGATTGGACTACCATCTATCTGGATTGCAACCTTTTTCGCCATTATCGCTCCCCCAAATTGCTTCCCTGTTGCGCAAAGATGTCCTCCTTAAAAACCTCGACCGCGCTCTTCAGCAACGGATAGCAGGACTGCCCCAGCGGACACAACGATGTCTGTCTCATATTCTTGGCTATCCGGAGCATAAGCTTAAAATCTTCCCTTGTTCCCGTATTTTTGAGGCGGCTCATCAGTTCGACCAGGCGGGTCGTGCCTATCCGACACGGGACACACTGCCCACAGGATTCGTGGGCGAAGAAGTGCAAGATCCCCTCTAACAATGGGGTGGGCTCGCACCCCTTGTCCAAAACGAGGACCGCCCCCGATCCGAGCACCGCGTCTCGCTCCGCCAGAATGTCGTATTCAAGTGGGATATCCAACCCGTCTTCGTCGAGAAATACCCCGGCTGCCCCACCGACCAGGGCAGCCTGGAACTCCTTTTCTTCGGCCATTCCCTCGCCGTGCTCGAAGATGAGTGCCCTCAATGTTGTACCCATCTCCGCCTCCACTATCCCCGGGCGGTCCACCGCCCCGGAAAGCGGATAGAGCTTGGTCCCTGGCGAGGATGGTGTGCCGAATCGACGGAATTCCTTTACCCCTTCACGGATGATAAACGGGACATTTGCCAATGTCTCAACATTATTTATCACCGTGGGCCGTCCCCATAGCCCATTCGTGGCAGGGTATGGGGGGCGCAGGCGGGGAATTCCCCTCTTGCCCTCCATCGATTCCAGCAATGAGGTCTCCTCTCCGCAGACGTATGCCCCCGCCCCTTGATGGACCTTTATGTCAAATGAAAATGGCGCCTTAAGGATCCGCTCACCCAGATAGCCGGCGGTGCGGGCGGCCTCGATCGCGGCATTGACACGTCGGATCGCCTCAGCATATTCGCCCCTGATGTATATATACCCCTGTTCCGCCCCAACGGCGTAGCCGGCGAGGATCATCCCCTCGATGATCTGGTGGGGGGTAAATTCCATAAGTACACGATCCTTGAATGTCCCCGGCTCCCCTTCATCGGCGTTGCAGACGATGTACTTCGGCTCGCCGGCTGCACCTCGGGTAAACCCCCACTTCCGGCCGGTGGGAAAGCCAGCCCCCCCGCGCCCACGCAGCCCGGACTCGGTTACCCGGTCCAGGACATCATCGGGCGATAATTCGCCAAGGGCGTAGCGGAGCCCGGCGTAGTCACGATCACGGGGCTGGATGGTTGAACTGCTTTCCCCGTTCAGAAGCCTGCGAGGTGCCCCAAAGACATCGACAAGGGAGGGCCTTGGACCTGTCCAGGCCGATTTTTTCACCTCGGCGAGGATCGCCGGCAGCTGCTCCTTCTGCACCCCGGTATAGAGGGCCTCGTCGATTTCGATTGCTGGCGCCTCCGCGCAGGCCCCGAGGCAGCTTGATAACTCCAGGGTGAACAGCCCGTCCGCTGTTGTCCCTCCGGGGGGGATATCCAACAACGCACTAAGCTCCTCGACCAATCCCTTGGCCCCGGCAAGCTGACACGGGGGCGATTCGCACACACGAATGATGTGCTGTCCCCGTGGTTTCTCACTTAGCATGGAGTAAAAGCTGGCTACCCCACGCACAAATCCTGTGCCTAGGCCTAAATCATCGGCAATTTCTCTTAATACCTCTCTCGCGAGGTAATGCCTGCCCGAATCCCGCTGGGCCTCCCATAACCGCTTGAGCAATCCGGAAACAGCGGACCGCCTCTGCGTGGTTTCCGACATATCCATGCTGCCTCCTGTCTGATTCTACTATTGAGATTGAACGGTCATCATTCGAACCTGTCTACCGCAGAGCCCGGAGAGAACGCGGAGAATCAGAAAAATCCTTTGCTCCTCGGTGAATGCTATCCTTCAGGATCTTAACATTGAGGTTGAAGTTTGTCAACAGGCCCACGTTGCAACTTCCTCGACGAGGAGGTCCAGGCGGTAGGCATCCCCAGCTTCACCCCACTATAAACTACAGGAAGCGGCTTCTGTTGTTTCACCACGAGACCACGTTGGCCCAGTTCAAGAGCCGGACAGGCTTCATAGGCGGGTTCAAGGAGGCCAGGCCCCTCAAGGGTTTCCCGTTCTGTCATCTGGGCGTACTTCGCGTTCTTGGGGGGTGTAGTAAGTCCCAAATCGGCTACTGCACCCCCCGAGCGGTGAACAAATAAGATCATTCCTCTTCTTTTTCTTCGCCCTCCTCCTTGAGTGCCGCGCGGATCCGATCCAGCCGCTCTGCGACGCGGGCAAATACGGTTCCCTCTGGAAAGCCGCCGTCCTCTCCTCGCTTTCCCGC
>JAYEMK010000074.1:0-3924 GCA_034718095.1 Candidatus Bipolaricaulota bacterium
GGACCTTGCAAAAGAAGAGCCCAAGAAAGTCGAAGTGATATCTGTGTCGTACATCTTCGCGATGTTGTTGATGATGGGTGTTTTGAGTGGAAGTGGATACTTGCTACAAAGTGTCTCCGCGGAAAAAGAGGATCGGATGATCGAGATTGTCCTGACCTCTGTTTCACCTCTAGGGTTGATGGCTGGGAAAGTGCTTGCGCTGGCGCTTGTCGCGTTGCTACAAGTCATAATTTGGGCCGTTTCAATGGTATTTATTGCCCCCCGCATCATGGAGAATTTCCCCAATCTTAGTCAATTGACGATTGACCCTGTTCTGTTGATCTGGGTAGTTGCGTTTTTTCTGGCGGGCTACTTTGTCTTTGCAGTGATGAACGCCGGGGTTGGTGCGGCGACTACATCCTACCGACAGGGTTCGCAGATCTCGATGTTATTTCTTATGCCAGCGGTACTGGTGCCCATGTGGCTATTCATGTTCATTGCTGGCGATCCGGATGGATTGTTGGCGCGTGTCCTCTCTTTTATTCCGTTTACTGCCCCAATCACGATGATGCTTCGCATGGGTGCCACAGACATCCCAGTTGTCGAGATCATTGGCAGTTTAACCGTAACTGTTTTTGGAGGCATCGTGTTGCTGTGGGGTTCGGCTCGGGTCTTCCGAGCGGGCCTACTGATGTATGGTCAGCGAATGAGCCTTCGCCGCGTCCTCAGAGCACTTCGGGAAGCGGGCAGCTGATTTTGGTTCTTTATCATTTTGAGTGGGTACTCGAAGTTGGGTTCGGATGAATGCCAAAAATTTCACCACGAAGAGCACGAAGGACACGAAGAATGGAGCTTGATTAGTTGTAAAATCGGGTGATTGGGGGGCGATTGAGGTGCACCGACAACTGGGCTCAGGATTATTGAAGTCAACCTATGGGTAGTGTCTTTCGCAGGAGCTCAAGTTGAAGAGAGTGGAGCAGATCAAAGGCATCCGCGAGCCCCATGGAATAGCAACCGGTGGAATTATTCCACGGGGCGAGGCTCAGTTGCTATATGAAACTGGCTGGGGTAAAAATCGGACTCCTGATGAACTTCAATGTCACCTCAGGGGGAGTAGTAAACAGGACCAGCTACTACACCCCCCAAGTGCTCTTCGTGCTCTTCGTGGTGAAAAAATCCGGGGTGCAAACCCTACTGCCTGCCCCGTGCAATGACAGGAAATGGAAGTATTTCACGGGGCCTGCCTGCTGTGGTAGCAAACAACCAAAATGAGAAAACGCTACCCACCCGAAACAACTAGTCCGCTGGAGGGGAAGCGATGTGCCCAGCCTCCATAAGGATCTTGGTCTCCTGTTGTGCGCGGCGGATCTTCGTCTCGGCCTCCGCGCGCAGTTCGTCCTCGGAGAGGGGACGGCGGGCGATCCCCTGTTCGATCGCCTTCAGGCCCACAGCGACCGCCTCGTTTATGAACACCTCGGTCTCCATCATCGTGGGGACGATATACTCGTTGTGTAGACCCTTCTTCTCCGCCGTCTCAGCAATGGCCTGGGCAGCGGCAATGGCCATCTCATCAGTGATCGTCCTGGCAAATACGTCGAGCGTCCCGCGGAAGATCCCCGGAAAACCGATCGAATTGTTCACCTGGTTGGGAAAATCGGAGCGGCCGGTCCCCACGATTCTGACCCCGGCCTCTTTAGCCTCCCACGGCCAGATCTCGGGGGTTGGATTGGCCATAATAAACGCGATCGCATCGCTGTTCATCCCTCTCAGCCATTCCTGCTTTATGGTGCCCGGCCCCGGCTTCGAGGCAGCCACCATTACATCGGCCCCGGCAAGGGCGGCTGCGATGTCCCCAGCCCTTCCCTCGGCATTGGTCTTGTTTGCGTAGTCCCACTTGTAGGGGTTGTTCTCCTTGTTTCTCTCGAGATCCTCTCGTCCCGGATGAAGGATCCCCTTGCTGTCCACCAGGATCAGGTTTCCTGCTGGTACCCCGGTACTCAATAGGACGCGGACAAACGCGATGTTGGCCGCACCGGTGCCGATCACCGCATATGTGGCCTTGTTGATGTCCTTGCCCACCAGCTTGAGCCCATTTATCACCCCGGCAAGCGTGATCGCGGCTGTTCCCTGTTGATCATCGTGCCACACAGGAATATCCAGCTCCTCACGCAGCCGGTCAAGGATATAAAAGCACTTGGGATTACTGAGGTCCTCCAGGTTGACCCCGCCGAAACCAGGGGCAATCCACTTTATCGCCTGGATGATCTCATCGGGATCCTCGGTATCGAGCATTATCGGAAACGCCCCAACCCCTCCCAGATACTTAAACAGGAGTGACTTTCCTTCCATTACAGGCAGGCCGGCGAACGGGCCGATGTTCCCCAAACCGAGGACGCGCGAGCCGTCGGAGACCACAGCTACAGCGTTGGCCTTGTTCGTATAATCGAATACCTTGCCCTGATCCTTCTCTATTTCCCGGCATGGGGTGGCCACCCCGGGGGTGTACCAGATCCCGAAATCGTCGAAACCGGTAACGGCACACTTGAGGGATGTCTCCACCTTGCCACGGTACTTGGCGTGCCAGGCCGGTGCTTTTTTACCCGGGATCTCTGCCCTTTTCTTCATTTCCTCTATGGTCAGTCTTTCTTCCGCCATTGGTATGCCCCCTTATCGATTTGAGCGTGGATCTGTTCCATGTTCCTTTTTACCGTCTCGTCCAGTTCGCTGTACAGGCTCTTCCCATGGCTGTCCATGGTGATCGTCAGCGGACCAAACCGCTCAATCTCAAGGACCCAAACAGCCTCTGGAACACCGAGTCTATCGAGCCAGTGGACAGCGGCCACCTTTTTGACAGCCCTGGCGGCAAGTGCACCCGCCCCACCGGTATAGTGGGCGTACACCGCCCCCACTTTCTGCAGGGCGGCGAGGGTCTTGCTACCCATTCCACCCTTGCCGATGATGAGCCGGGTGGAGAATGTCTCCAGAAATCGGTCCTCGACGATCTCCATACGGATGCTCGTGGTCGGGCCGGCGGAGACGAATCTCCATTCTTCATCAACCTTTTTGACTACGGGCCCGCAGTGGAACAGGGCCAGCTCTGATATCGGGAATGGGATCTCTTTACCCTGTTCGGCCTGCTCCAACAGCAACAGGTGCGCCTCATCACGAGCGGTGAACATTCCCCCTGAGACATACACTGTGTCACCCATGTTGAGGGCGCGGATTGCTTCTTCCGTCAATGGGGTATGCAGGGTTTTCTCCATATCAGGTCACCTCCATGTTGCCGTCAGCGGCAATCTTTACTGTCCTCCGTCGGTCGGCCCAACACTGGTACAGGATTCCGACCGGGAGCGAGGCAGGATGCCGATGTGCGTACTCAATATGGACATCCAGACATGTTGTCTCCCCACCTACCCCCATCGGGCCGATACCACTCTGGTTTATCAGGTCAAGGAGCTCTTCCTCCAGCCCGGCTATCACTGGCTCTGGGTGACGGTCACCGATGTCCCGTAGGATGGCAAGCTTACCAAGTTTCAGCGATAGATCCGCCCCTCCACCTATACCAACCCCTATCACCCCAGGCGGGCAGGGCTTGCCAGCACATCCTACAACGTGATCGACGACGAACCGCTTGATCCCCTTGATCCCGACGCCTGGTGGGAGCATTTTAAGAGCGCAACAGTTCTCGCTCCCCCCACCTTTGGGCAGCAAGTGAATACTGCACTCTTTGCCATCGACGATATCCCACAGGATATATGGGACATGCCTTCCGACGTTGTCGCCCGGATTGTTCCCGGTGAATGGATTCACTGTATTCGGTCGTAGTGGCACTTTTTCGGTGGCCTGGCGCACCGCCTTGGTGATGGCATCCTTCAGCGTCGATAGATATGGAAATTCACTGCCCACAGTGACGATAAAGGTCTGAATCCCGGTATCCTGGCACAT
>JAYEMK010000075.1:0-7273 GCA_034718095.1 Candidatus Bipolaricaulota bacterium
GAAGGTTACACTTTGTTGCTTGTGGTGACAACACTTTCGTTTCACGCTATCCACTTTTCAATGATCGACCAGCAATTTGCGATAGTAGTATACCCTCTTTGCCGACAGCTGTCAAGCAAACGAATTGGCGGTATCAGGGTCTTCTAATGTTGTCCGTTATAGACTCACTCGATATACTAATCGATATAAGGCGGTGTTAGGCTGGTGAGAGTAAAGGGGATAATCGGGGTGATCTGTGGGGGGGATTCCCTGGAGAGGGAGGTCTCGCTAATCTCCGGTCGGCGCGTAGCTGCGGCGCTGGAGGGGCTTTCCTACAAGGTTTGCAGGATTGAGATAGAAAACCTGGATGATCTGGTGCCTGCTATGGCTGGGATCAGCGTCGCCTTTATCTGCCTGCATGGGGGGAGTGGTGAGGATGGAACTGTGCAAACCCTTTTAGATGTAATGGAGATTGCCTATACGGGCTCAGGGGGGCTGGCCAGTGCCCTGGCGATGGACAAGCCGCGCTCCAGGGCCATCTTGCGCTCCAAGGGACTTGATACACCGGATGGGCTCACCTATCGAGGGGAAGAGTTAGGGCATTTTTGTTCGCAGGTCATAACTGAACTCGATCTCCCTGTTGTATTGAAACCGGCCGATCAGGGCTCAAGCATCGGGATAAGGATCGCGGATAATAGACAGGGGCTGCTCGAGGCCGCCGAAGAACTTATCTCTACCCATGGTTCACTCCTGGTTGAGGACTATATCCCTGGCCGCGATCTTACGGTTGGGGTCATTTCAAAGAATGGGACAGAGATAGCCCTTCCTGTGGTGGAGCCGAGGTCAAAGAACCGGTTTTACGACTATGAGGCGAAGTACACCGTGGGAAAGACCGATTTTTTCGTTCCCGCTCTGCTCGATGAGGAGACGACAAAAGCGGTTAAGGAGGCTGGCCTTGCCGCACATCAGGCACTCGGTTGCCGGGGTTTTTCCCGCGTAGACCTGCGGCTTAGCGAGGAAGGGGTTCCCCTCGTGCTCGAGGTAAATACCATCCCCGGGATGACCCCCACCAGCGATCTTCCCCAGTCGGCGGCCGTAGTTGGGATCTCTTTTTCTGAATTGGTCGATATAATGTTACAGACAGCGTTTACGGAGGTGTAATAATGAAGATAAAGTGGCTTGGTCACGCCTGTTTTTTGATCGAAGGAGAAAAAAAAGCGATAATCACCGATCCATATAATGAGGACCTCCCCTACCGTGCACCGGATCTCCCGGCGGAGGTTGTCCTGGTTAGCCATGAACACTTCGACCACAACGCGGTGGAACGAGTAGGGGGAGACCCTGTGGTGGTGCGCGGCGTGGGGAAGCATCGTGCTGCCGGGATCAACTTCAATGGGCTGGGCAGCTTCCATGATAAGGCGCAGGGTGCAGAGCGAGGACCAAACACCATATTTTCGTTCCAGCTCGAAGGGATGAACCTGGTTCATCTGGGTGACCTGGGGCATCTACTGACCGATGAGCAGGTGGGAGGGCTTTCGGCGGTGGAGGTCATGTTTATCCCGGTCGGTGGACATTTTACCATTGGTCCGGATGATGCAATGCAGGTAATTGAAAGGTTTCCCGGGCTTAAGGTGGTCTTTCCCATGCATTACAAGACGGACCGGCTTGGAGAGAATTTTCCCATCGCCCCGGTGGACAACTTTATACATAAGGTAAGACCTGTTAAACAGATTGGGTCATCCGAGGTCACCTTCACCCGTGAGGGTCTCCCGATGCAGCGGGAGGTATGGGTCCTAAACTATGCCTGAAGGCAACATGTCAAGAGCCAAATACTACAGAAGGAGGAAGTAGATGGGGTCTATCTTAGCCCTGAACGAGCAGGACATAGAACAGCTGATCACACCAGAGGAGGTTCTCGCCGCTGTTGAGGAGGCATTCAAGAGATATGGCCGTGGTGAGGCGCGGATGCCGGCGAAGATCTATCTTGATCTGCCCGAGCACGGGGGGGACTTTCGTGCAATGCCCGCCTACATCTCTGGCTATGCAGGGATCAAATGGGTCAATGTGCATCCTGGGAACCTTGCCAAGGGAATACGGACCGTAATGGCAACCATCGTGTTGAACAATTCACAGACCGGAGAGCCAATTGCCTGCATGGATGGGACGATAATTACCAACTACAGAACCGGGGCTGCTGCCGCTGTTGCATCAAAGTACCTGGCACGGGGCGACTCCAAGATTCTGGGATTGGTCGGGCTCGGCGAACAGGCAAAGACTCAATTGCTGTGTATATCGCAGGTATTCGAGCTGGATCAGGTGAAGATCTACGATGTGAATCCAGAGGTCATCGAAGGGTTTGTCTCTGAATTCCCGGGATACAGATTCACCCGCTGTTCACTGGAGGAGGCAGTGGCCGCTGATATTGTCTCTACTACAACCCCGGTGAGAGAGCCGATCATCAAAAAGGAATGGATAAAGCCGGGAACGCACATCAATGCGATGGGGGCGGATGCCGCGGGGAAGGAAGAACTCGATCCAGGTCTACTTGTGCAGGATGGTGTAAAGGTAATCGTGGACGACCTGGAGCAGGCATTTCACAGTGGAGAGGTGAATGTCCCCGTACGCGATGGTGTGCTGAAAAGGGATAGTATTTATGGGATATTATCCGATGTCGTGATTGGTAAATTGAGGGGGCGAGAGACGGGAGACATAACCATATTTGATTCCACGGGATTGGCCATCCAGGATATCTCCACCGCCCGTGTTCTCTACGAGAAGGCCTTGGAGAGAAAAATAGGCAGCGATTTGAATTGGGGCTGATACCAGGAGGGGATAACTACACAAGTTGAGCAAAGAACGTCTGGATAAGCTCGTTACCCAAAGAAGGCTCATTAGGAGTCGGACTCGGGCGCAGCGGATGATAATGGCGGGCCGGGTGCGGGTTGATGGCCGGACCATCTACCGTCCTGGGCATAGGGTCCGTTCCGAGGCAGAATTGGAACTCATCCCCGGTAGGGAGTATGTCAGTCGGGGTGGCAAAAAGCTCGCTGGGGCACTTGCCGATTTCCGCATTGATCCGCAGGGGGCGGTCTGTCTCGACGTCGGGAGCTCCACCGGAGGGTTTACAGATTGCCTTCTGCAAAACGGGGCTGCCCGGGTACACGCCGTCGATGTGGGGACCGGCCAGCTTGACTGGGGGCTTCGTAATGACCGAGGTGTGCTTGTACACGAGGGGATAAACGCGCGGTACCTAACCATGGCGGACATCGGGGAGGAGATAAACCTTGCCACCATCGACGTCGCGTTCATCTCCCTACGACATATCCTTCCGCCGCTATGCAAGATATTGAGCAGGAACGGTGAAATTATCGCGCTTGTCAAGCCGCAGTTTGAGGCAGGACGAGACAAGGTAGAGAGGGGGGGAGTGGTAACGGACCGAGCGGTGCATCTGGATGTACTGCGGAAACTTCAGGCCTTCGTGGAGGAAAAGACCCCTTTGCGGGTCGCTGCGGCGACCCATTCTTCGCTCACCGGCCCTGCGGGGAACATCGAGTTCTTTTTCCTGCTGCAGGAAAGGCTTGAAAAAAAGAGGGGGCCTGATCTGGAAAAGCTGGTTGAGCGGGCACACATTGGCCTGGGGTAGTGGGATGTAAAAGGTATGATGAGGTATCGGGAGGCTGTCCAGTGGCTTGCTATCGGTGGTTACAGGTACGTCTGCTCAAAGAAGATGGGCCGCCTTCCCATCTCGGTCTTTTTGACCGAGCTTACCGAGCATGGGCTGGGTGAATATGAGGTAAACGTCAAGACCGTAGGGCAAGGCAAGGCTATCGTGCGCCCTGTAAAGCCAAACGGCTTTCCTGATCAGGAGAACCCCTATTGCACAGTGTACACTGAGGCCGCGTGGGGTAACAGGCCTCTCCGGGAAACGTTAAATAAAGAAGATAAAGCGCCTGCGCCGGAGAGGCCCGAACCGCCAAAAGAACCAACCCCGCTGATCGACGGGCAGAAACCAGAGGAGATTTTGGCAAAGGTCGATTGGGAAAGTTTTGGGCTTCCTGTTTCGCCAGGATCGAGGAGATCCATCACCCTGGGGCAGAAGCTCGAGGCGGCCCTGGATCATCTGGGGATCTCGCTGCAGGAATTTGCTGACCGGGCAGGGGTCAACGTTGGGGTTATCGGCAGATTATACCGTGGCAAGAGCAAACGGCCTCGCTCAAATAGGCTGAAGAAAAGGGTGGAAGAGGCACTCGCCCGCGTGTGTATTGAGAAGGAGGAATATAATGCGAAGTTTCCGTAAAGAGTTGTGGTTTAATACCGAGACCAGGAGGGCCTTTATCAACATTACCCCTCAAGTGGAGGAGGCGCTGCAGGAGAGTGGGGTCAAGGAGGGGCTTTGTCTGGTGAACGCCATGCATATAACCGCCAGCGTGTACATAAACGACGACGAGGCTGGCCTCCTCGATGACTACGAGGGTTGGCTGGAGGAGATCGCCCCACACGAGCCCGTGTCCCGATACCGGCACAATGATACCGGTGAGGACAACGGCGATGCCCACTTAAAAAGGCAGGTCATGGGCCGCGAGGTCGTCGTCGCCATCACTGAGGGCGGACTCGATTTCGGCCCGTGGGAGCAGATCTTCTACGGTGAGTTTGACGGGCGCCGCAGCAAACGTGTCCTTATAAAGATCATCGGAGAATAACTGTAGTGTAAGAGCAATGGCTCAATGCAAAATAAAGAACCCCACAGCAAGCTGCGAGACATTAAAAGGCCCTCACCTCTTTCCCTTCCCCTGTAACCACGAGGTTCCCAGCAAGCTGGTGGATGCTAGGGAAGGCTCTTTATGGCTTTGCATTTTGCAATGTTGTATTCACGAAATCGCCTTCGGCAACTTTGTGAATACAGGGCAACTTCCCAACCCCCGCTCAATTACCAATAAATAAAGGAGCCTCAAGGTTCAGAGGATTCCTGTATCCTCTCCAGGAACTGCAGGTAGTCGGAGCCTGTGCTCAGCACGATCCGGGGGGGACTGCTTGCGCTTGCGAGAGAGATCTTGTAGGACTCCAGGCTACGCCAGAATCGATAGAACTCGGGATCCTGGTTGTATGCGCTGGCGTATATTTCAAGCGCCTGTGCGTCTCCTTCTCCTTTGATCCTCTCCGCCTCCTTGCGTGCCTCGGCAAGGATGATCGCCTTTTCCTTGTCCGCACTGGATGTGATCTGTTTTGCCCTCTCCTTCCCCTCCGCCCTGAGTTGAGCGGCGATTCGCTCCCGCTCCGAGCGCATGCGGGCGTATACCGCCTGTTCAATCTCGGATGGAAGATCGGCGCGTTTGATGCGCACGTCGATCAGCTTGATGCCGAACTTCCCCAGCTTGCCCCGGCTGAGCTCAGTCACCCGGAGCAGGAACTGCAGCCGTTTTTCGGAGACAATCTCATTCAGGGTATGTTCGGCAAGGATGTTGCGCAGATCGGAGTAGACGATGTCATCGATCCTGCTCTGTGCATTGATCAGACTTCCCCCGGTGGCTTCGATGAACTGCTTGGGTTCTCCCACCCGCCAGATGGCATAGTTGTCGATAATAAGCCTCTTCTGATCGGAGGTCAGTATGTCGCGAGGTTGTATGTCGTAGCTTAAGACCCGATCCTCCAGATACACCACCTTGTTGATAAACGGGACCTTAAAGTAGAGCCCGGGCTCCTCCACCACCTTCACGATTTCCCCAAAGCGCAGAACAGCCGCCTTTTTCGTCTCATCCACGGTGAATGTGAACAGGTTGTAGGCGATGATTAATACTATAACGACGCCGGCGAATACGATGAGCTTCTTCACTCTCCCTCACCCCCCTGGAGGACTTCCTGCAGGTCCAACAGCTGTAACACCCCGGTTGCGTTCTGTGACAGGATGATCTTCTCCATCCCCGGGAGGATCTCCTCCATCGTCTCGATGTACAGCCGGGTGCGGGTAACCTCCTCCCCCAGCTGATACTTTTTCAGCACCTCCACGAACCGCGCCACGTCCCCCTGTGCGCGTTTTATCCGCTCTTGTTTGTAGGCCTCGGATTGATTGCCGATCTCCTGTGCCTGTCCCCGGGCTCGGGGAAGGATGTCGAACTCGTACTCCTCAGCCTGGTTGATCAGCTTCTCCTTGTCCTGGCGCGCACTGTTGACATCGTCGAAAGCGGAAATGACCTCCCGGGGTGGTTTGACGTCCTGGAGTTGCACATTACCTACCAAGACACCAGCCCCGTAGGAATTGAGAAGGGTCTGTAGCGAATCCCTGGTTTCAGTCCCGATCAGATCGCGCTCTTCGGTTAAGGTCTCATCGATCGTGCGGGTCGCCACCTGTTCCCGCAGGACCGCCTCCGCTGCCTGTTTTACCATTACCTTTGGCAGTATCAGGTTGAACGCGAATTTCTCTGCTTCCTTCACCCGGTACTGGACGATCATCTCCACGTGTGTCACATTGCCATCGCCTGTAAGCATGAGCGCTTCTGTCTCCACCGTCTGATAGCGTGGATTGGGGGCGGGAGAGATCGTCCTGAATCCGATCTCCTCCTTGCGCACCTCGAGCATGTTTACGGCGACGACGCTCTCCATCGGAGCGGGTAGGTGATAGTGCATCCCCGGCTCGACGGTCGCCACATGCTTTCCGAATCGCTTGACCAGCCCCACTTCGGAAGGACCGATCGTATAGATCCCCGTAAGCAGGTAGATGATGATGATCACCGCGATAGCGATCCAGCCTACCCCTCCCGGCAGTCTGCGTGCAAAGTCTCCCCAGTCGGGCGACCCACCGGTTGAATCATCGTCCAATAAACGATCTGCAAATCTACCCATATCCCCTCCTGAAAGACAAGCCATCTTACAAGAACAACGCTGTGGATGCAAACCCACAATCTATTAGGCCAGCCGCACCGCTGTTCCATAGGCGAGTATCTCCGCTGCGCCCCCCATGGTCTGCGAGGTTGTGAACCGCAGCCCGAGGATCGCATTTGCGCCCAGCCCCTCCGCCTCCTGCACCATCCGGGAAATCGCCTCCTCACGCGCCTGAGAAAGCATGCGAGTGTAGTCCTTCAGCATCTTTGCCCTCCTTCCTTCGTTCCCTTATCAGTCCGATGATGGTAATAAGGACACCTGCCACGCCGGTCAGGATCAACGCCTTAAAGAAAGGGTGAAGCCCTGCGGTAGTGACGAGCACGTGAATCAAGAGGTAGGCTATATACCCTCCCAAAAGCGCTCCCGCCACCGTCATCAGCCAGTAGCCAAGCTTGAGCATCTTATTTCACCTTCACAT
>JAYEMK010000075.1:7373-18496 GCA_034718095.1 Candidatus Bipolaricaulota bacterium
AAGGGTGAAGCCCTGCGGTAGTGACGAGCACGTGAATCAAGAGGTAGGCTATATACCCTCCCAAAAGCGCTCCCGCCACCGTCATCAGCCAGTAGCCAAGCTTGAGCATCTTATTTCACCTTCACATTACAACCTGTTGCATAAAGTTTTTAGTTAGTTTCAAGCTCAAACCCTAGTTTGATTATTTGGCTCCTCACGCTCCAGGCAAGGTAAGGGGACGTCAAAGGTCCTCCTTCTGACATATTAGTTTTCTCGCCAAGGATTACCGATCTCCTCTACCAAACACCTACCTAATCCTTTCCCCATAATCCCTAATCCTCTGCTTATCACCCTTTACTCATTACGCATTACAGTCTTTAAGCTTTTCTTTGCGTCTTCGCGGCTTTGCGAGAGGCCAAGCTTTTTCTCTCGCCAAGACGCTAAGATCGCCAAGAGTTTCTGATTCCTCTCGCCAAACCGGCTGCCAGTTGCCCCCTAATCCTTACTCCTTACTCCATAATCCCTGATCCTCCACTCATCACTCGTCACTCATTACCCTTCACTGCTTTAGCCGCCTTTGCGAGAGTCATGTCGTTTCAGCCTTTCTGTTAAATTACCCACGCGAAACAGCGAGGAGCCGGTTTTTGCAACAGTTTCATCAGATCTCACTCCAATTCTCGCCAAACTCTACGTCAACTACCAGTGGCACGTCAAGCTCCATCACGGTCTCCATCTCCTGCTTAATCCGGGCTGCTACTTCCTTATGATATTGTTTCGGCACTTCGAATACAAGCTCGTCGTGGATCTGCAACAGCGGCTTCACCGGGAGTCTTTCTCCTTCGATCAGCGAATCGATTCTCAACATGGCGAGCTTAATCAGGTCGGCGGCACTCCCCTGAATGGGTGTATTGACAGCATTTCTCTTCTCAAAGTTTCTCTTGGCCGCATTGCCCGATCGCAGGTGGGGGAGCAGCCGGCGGCGGCCGAGTATCGTCTCCGCATAACCACGCTCAATGCCAGATTTTATCATCTGTTCGCGATAGCCCTTCACACGTGGATAGGCGGCAAGAAAGCGATCGATGTAGTCTTTTGCCTCACCCTGCGGGATTGATAGTTCACGCGCAAGGCCGTAAGGACTGATACCGTAGATGATCCCGAAGTTGATCCGCTTGGCCGCGTTACGAAGTCTGTGGTCGACCCGCTCTTCCGGAATGGCGAATATCTGGCTCGCTGTACGGCGATGAAGGTCCGCCCCGGCTACGAATGTCTCTATCAGTGCTGGATCGGCTGCCAGGTGTGCTAACAAGCGGAGTTCGATCTGTGAATAGTCCGCCCCGACCAACAGCGATCCTTTCGGGGCGACGAATGCACGCCGGATTCGCTCCCCCAATTCGGTTCGTATCGGGATATTTTGCAGATTTGGGTCAGAGGATGACAACCGTCCGGTGGCGGTTGAGACCTGATGGAAGGATGTGTGAATCCTGCCGGTAACTGGATTGATGGCCTCCGGCAATCGCCGGATATAGGTGTTCATAAGTTTCTCCAACTCGCGGAACTCGACCAACTTGCCTGGCAGGGGATGCTGTTCTGCCAATTTAGTGAGGACACGTGCACTGGTGGATGGGCCAGTCTTGGTTCGCTCGGTCACCGGAAGTCCGAGGTGATCGAATAGGACCATAGCCACCTGCTTTGGGGAATTGGGATTGAACCGCTCACCGGCCATCTCGTACAGATCCTCCTCGATGCCGTTGAGCCTTTTTAGAATCTCCTCGCCCTGTTCAGCGAGCACCCGCTCATCGACAAGGATCCCGTTTAGCTCCATTCGTGCAAGGACTGGGAGGAGCGGCATCTCAACCTCTTGGAACAGCCGCATGGCCCCTGCCTTGTTTAGCACCTCTTCCAATGGATGTCGCAGGCGGGAGACGATCTCAGCGTCCTCCGCCGCATAGAAGCCCGCCTTCTCCACCGGGATCGCGGCAATGTCGCCGTCTTTGCCAGCGAGTTCTTCATATGAGAGCATTTTGTAGTTCAGATACTGGGCAGCTAGCCCCTCCAGGTTGTGGCGTCTGCGTTCGGGGTGGCCCAGCCGGGAGGCGATCATGGTGTCGAACGAGATTCCTCGCGGCTGAAGCCCGTAGCGATAGAGGATGACCAGATCATATTTAAGGTTTTGCCCGATAAGCCGGGGGGTCTCCCCCTCGATTATTCCACGTAACGCGGCGAGGACGACATCCAGCGGAAGTTGCCTGGGGGCCCCCAGGTAGCTGTGCGCGACGGGAATATAATAGCCCTTATATGCACAGGGTGACACGGCGATTCCCACGATCTCGGCTCGCATAGGATCGGTGCTCGTTGTCTCAAGATCGATGGAAATCTCTTCTCTCTCAATAAGCCTTCCTACAAGGCGGTCGAGTGCCTCTCGGTCAAAGATCGTCCTGTAGTCTGCCTGGTGTTCATTTGTCTTAGTGGGCTTTTCACCCAATCCCAACTCGGCAAGGATGGATTGGAACTCAAGCTCCGTCAAAAACCTCTTAAGGCCTTCCAGGTCCACCCCATGTAGGCGGCAGTCTTCGAGGACCTTACCCACCTGAACGTTGGTATCGAGGGCAACGAGCCTGCGGGCGAGCAGGGCAGCGGCGCGGTGGGCCCTTAGATTCTCTCGCACCCGTTTGTTCCCCGCTTTGTCGGAATTTTCCAGGACGCCATCCAGGCACTGAAATCTTTCCAGCAACTGTGCCGCGGTCTTCGGCCCCACGGAGGGGATCCCCGGGATGTTATCTGAGCTGTCCCCAACCAGGGAAAGATAATCGATCATCTGACAAGGGTAAACTCCGAATTTTTCGTATACTTTCTTCGCATCGAATAACTCGACACCCTTATCTCCGCGGCGGCCAGAGGGCCTGAGCAGAGAGACATTCTCGCTGACAAGTTGGGCCAGATCCTTATCAGAACTGGCGATCAGCGTTCTCAACCCACACTTCGTTGCAGAGTGGGCAATCGTTGCCAGTATATCGTCGGCCTCGATCCCCTCTTCCATCATGAAATTTATCCCCAGCCGTTCCAACAACGACCGGATGAGGGGGAGCTGTTCGGCAAGTGCGTCGGGCATCTCCTTCCGTTCTGCCTTGTACTCCGGATACAACTCGTGCCGAAATGTCTTTCCCCCGGCGTCGAATGCTACAGCAGTGTAAGAGGAAGGAAAGCTGCGCATGACATTCAATATGATTCTTAGAAAGCCGAAGATTGCATTTACCGGTCTCCCAGCAGTGGTGGAGAGCTCGGAGATGGCATAGAAGGAGCGGTAGGCGAGCGAGTTTCCATCAAATAGCAGGAGCCTTTTCGTTTCCGGGTTTTCAGCCCAGCCCAAAAGCTCCCTATAATCCGTTATGCATTCCATCGATTATTCCCTTTCGCAGGTCAAACTGGTAGCAGAGGGCTAGCGCGAGGCCATCTGCGGCATCATCCGGGCGGGGCACCTTCGATAGACCAAGGATCTGCTTTACCATTGTCTGTATTTGTCCCTTGCTTGCCCTTCCATAGCCAGTGATCCTTTTCTTCACTTGCAGCGGTGTGTACTCTCGTACTGGTACCCCCCACGCTGCCAGCAGAATGACCCCACGTGTCTCTGCGGTGAACATGGCTGTGCGACGGTTTTTCGCCATATACACCTCCTCTATCGCTACCCCGGCCGGATCGAAACGCTCGATGAGCGCGCGCGTCTCCCGGTAGATCTCCTGCAGTCGCTGTTGGCGTGCCGCGGACTGGGCAGTCTTGATCACACCACACGCGATGACTTCCCACTTGCCTGCGCGCTGCGCGCAAGCAGGGTTGTTGGAACATCCGCGGATGACCCCGTAGCCGGTGGTGGCCAACCCGGGATCAAAGCCGATGGTAACCTTTTCAGTGTTCATTCTAGGAAGTCTTTCAGTGTAAGCCTTTCGTGGTCCTGCTTTTCGCAGTGATGCTCGGGGTGCTCATTGAGGTTGATCCCACATACCGGGCATAATCCACGACAATCTGGTCGACACAGGGGGTGTGGATCAAGGGAGAAGACGATAGAAGAGAGGACTCTCCTTTCAAGCTCCACGCTGGTCTCTCCAGGGGGAACCTCGATATCCCACGCATCGGCATTATCGACCTTTACCCGCAGGGGGGCGAGACAGCGGCTGCATCGCTGTTCGACGATGGTGATAATATGGACATTGAAATATGCGCAGTCGGATTGATAGAAGGCCCTCCCCTCGACTTGAATCTCCTTTAAATAGCGGATCCCATCGATCTCAAACGGTGGTTTGGATGGGGCGATGGTAAGCTCAATCTGTTGCTGCCCTCCGGGATGTGCGAGGAGGTCATTGATATTATATGGCATGATCTCTCAGACGACGGGCTACCTCCACCGTCCTTTTCCCCTCCTTTACGTCATGTACCCTGATAATGTCCACACCGTTTGCCACCGCGATCGCATTTGCAGCGATGGTCCCCTCCAGTCGTGATTTCGCTGGTAACCCGAGGATCTCACCCAAAAATGACTTACGCGATAGTCCGATCAAGACCGGTGGGCCGAGTGTAGTGAGGCTATTTATTTCGCGCAGGATTGCCAGATTGTGTTCGAGTTTTTTTCCAAAACCGATCCCGGGATCGATGATGATCCTTGAGGGCGAGATTCCAGCAGCGGTCGCCGCAGCGATCCTCTCACCCAAGAAGTCCTTAATCTCCCGGACCGGATCGGTATACCTCGGCGCCTGCTGCATCGTCTCAGGGGTTCCCTGCATATGCATCAGCACCACCCACGCCCCATTTTCGGCGATCACTCTTGCAAGCTTCTCATCAAATCGGAGTGCGCTGATGTCGTTTACGATCGATGCCCCGGCGGTGATTGCCTCCCGGGCGACCTTTGCCCGGGTGGTATCGATAGAGATTAACACGTCACTGCGTTTGTGGATCCCCGCAATTACAGGCAGAACCCGTTCTATCTCCTCGTTGATGGAGACAGGGGCTGCCCCTGGGCGACTTGACTCACCGCCGATGTCGATTATATCAGCCCCTTCTTTACAAAGTCGCAGGCCATGCTCAATGGCGGGCGCGGCGGTGTCGTATCTACCACCGGCGTAGAAAGAATCAGGGGTTACATTGATTACCCCCATTACTAACACCCGTTCACGTTCCTCCATCCACTCAGCAAGCCATTCCATAATCAGAACATAAGTATATCAGCTGAGCCGCACAGGAAAAAGTCAAACTGAGATTACCACGCTATAGAAATCAGCACCACCCCGCCGATGATGAGCAAGACACCTAGTGCAGAACGCCTCGAGGGTCGTTCCCTCAAGATAAAAACGCTGGCCAAAAACCCGAACAGGACTACCAGGCCCCTAATCGGTGAGATAAAGCTGGCCGGTGCCCGATCAAGCGCAAAAAGCCACAGTATCCACCCCAAGAAGAGGTTTGTGAAACCGGTAAGCGCAGCAATTCCCAGCCCGTTCCGGGAGCAGGAGTACCTGTTCGATCGATATCGCGAAAGCACAAGCATGCCCCATGCTGCTGCTGAGCCCCCAACCACCATCAGCTGATAGGTGACGGGGGCCATGCCATTGGTGAGGCAGTACTTAGTCGGTGCTATCTCGGCAATTCCCCACATGACCCCTGCTAAGAGCGCTACCCATGGGCCCCAGCGTGTTTTCGGTGTATTCGATCTATCGCGGTGAGAGGCGAGGAAATACGCGCCCAGCACCACCAGTATCGCAGCGGTAAATGAGGCAAAATGTGGTTTTTCACCCAGAAGGATAACTGCAGCCACCACACCCCAGAAAGGGGCTGTGTTTGCGAGAGGCACCGCCTCGTAAGCAGGGGTAACCTTTAAGGCGGTCATATAGAGAGAGGTGCCGACGAATGAGTCCAGAATACCGCCGAGGATCGCCACCATCATAAGTTTGGGCGGGGACAGTGGAAAGCCTGTCGTGAGAAGGCCGAATAGAATTACAAACGGCAAAGCTAGACCAGCACGAATGAACCCGAATAAGGGGAGCGAGGTATCCGCAAGCCCACGCTTGGCGATGGTTTGCCCCCCTCCCCATAGGAAAGCAGCACATACTACGAAAAGGATTGTGATCCCGATGATGCACCTCCCCTATAATATCTGAACCGATTATTCGCTGATTATGCGTAAAGATATCCGGTGGCCTCTAGTCCGGCAAACATCGCTAGAAGGATTAAAGGATGTGGTATCTACATTTCGTGTTGACAGGGCGGCTGAGCCCCGGTACAAAATATCAGGAGGTTTTTATGGAAGAACACACCGTAGATATCGTGTTGGTGGGAGTGGGAAACCTGGGGCGGCGATTCATTCGGCTTATTGACGATAAGGCTGCTTACCTGAAGGAGCATTATGATCTTGAATTCCGGCTGATTGGGGTTGCGGACTCCCGCGGTGTGGCTTATGCCCCAGCAGGTCTGGATCCGGAGCTTATTATCCACGTCAAGGAGGAGGGCCGATCGGTAGGTGAATATCCCGCCGCGGGCCAAATGGGGACCACGGCCATCGCGCTTGTGGACAAGGCAGAGGCTGATGTGCTCTGCGAGGCCTCTCCCGTAAACCTTAAGGAAGGGGGAGAGCCAGGTCTATCATGTATCCGAGCCGCCATCAGCCGAGGGATGCATGTGGTCACCCCTAACAAGGGTCCAATAGTTCTTGCCTACCAGGAGCTGGTAGACGCCGCATTAGCAAACGGGGTTGAGCTTCGATTTGACGGTACCGTTGCTGGTGGGTTGCCCGCCCTGTACCTCGGTGCGCGTGATCTACGTGGTGCTACGATCCACCGCATAGAGGCAGTGCCGAACGAGGTAACCGGCTACATTCTCGATCTGCTCGCTGCCGGCAACCAGTGGGGGGAGGCCCTGTCGTGCGCTCAGGAGAGTGGACACCTCGAGGCTGATCCGAGCTGGGACATCGACGGCTGGGATGCGGCGGCGAAGCTTGTCATACTTACAAACGCAGTTCTGGGATTCGCTGCAAGACTAGAGGATGTGGACCGGGAAGGGATCAAGGAGATCTCAGTGGAAAAAATTCGGGGAGAGAGTGAGCAAGGCCGAAAGATCAGGCTTTTTGCAGTTGCCGAACGAAAAAAAGACGGTTCATACACCCTACAAGTTAGGCCAAAATCCGTTCCAGTAGGGCATCCACTTGGACATCTAGGCCCTCATGAACTTGGGGTTGTCTATTACACGGACATCTACGGAAGGATCACCGCCATCATCGATGAGCCCACCCCCACTCCTTCTGCAGCGACCATGTTGCGCGATATTTTGGACATCTACATCGATTGAGACGAGAAAGGCGGGTTTGTGGTTGCCCATTCCCCATTCAAAGGCCCTGTCTGTTGCCAAGGTCCCAAGTTTTGTGCTATACTTTGTTTCCAAAGCTAGATCCGAGTACAAATAAGGAGGTGGTTATATGCAAAGAGGTACTTAGGGAGTATAAAACCATAGATTTAAAAAGGAGGGTTTAAATGTCTAAGTTTAGAACTTTGAGTGTAGTGGTGGTTTTAGTGGCCGTACTAACAATGGGAGGGGTGATTGGCTGGACGGAGGAAGAGCAACCACGTTACGGGGGAACCTTCGTTACAGCTGTGCCGTATGAGGAAGTAGTCGGGCTAGATACGTTAAGGATAACAGTAAACAACGCCAGTACTATATCTGTAACCAACCAAATCCACGAAGGCCTTGTAAAGTGGAACACTACAACGCTTGAGATAGAGCCGGCCATTGCCGAGAGATGGGAAGTCAGCGAAGATGGCAAGACCTACACCTTCTATCTGCGTGAGGGCGCCAAATTTCATAACGGTCGTGAAATAACAGCTCAAGACTTCAAATATTCTTTTGAGAGGATGATGGATCCTGAACTGGGAGGACTTAGCACCTATCTCTTCCGCGAAGTTGTTGGAGTAAATGAGTATTTGGACGGGACGGTCGATCACATCTCAGGGATCGTAGCTTTGGGAGACGCACTATCGATAATCTTAAAGCATGTCGATGTTACCTTTTTAAACGGCCTCTGCGAGCCTGGTGCTACGGTCGTTCCCCATGAGGAAGTAGAGAAAATGGGCCTGGAAGAATTTAATAGGGCCCCAATTGGGGCTGGGCCCTTCAAGTTCGTGAGCTGGATAGGTAATGAGATTAAGCTTGAAGCCTTCGACGGTTATTGGACCGGGCGTCCCTACTTGGATGCGCTCGAAATCATATGGATGCCAGAGGCAGGGGCCAGAGGGGCTGCATTCGATGCCGAGGAGCTGGACGGGGTTGTGGCCATGCCTGTTCAATATGCCCGCTGGAGGGAAGATCCTGTAGTGAAAGAGCATATGGTCGAGGTGGCGGAGCTTTGGACCCGGCATGTGGGTTTCAATACTGAATGGGGCCCTTTCAAGGACAAGAGGGTCCGTCAGGCCTTCAATTATGCCATCGATGAAAAAACAGTGGTAGATAAGTATCTTCATGGGAAGGCCTATACCGCTACTGGAGTCCTACCCCCAAGCATGCCTGGCTACAACCCAGAGTTAAAAGGATACGGCTACGACCCGGAAAAGGCGAAGGAGCTATTGAAAGAGGCTGGTTATCCTGATGGGTTCACGGTTGAGGTCAAAGGGGATCCAACCCACCCAGCCTGGGGCATACCCGGAGTTGAGGCCGTCATGCCCTATCTAGAAGCGGTAGGCATTCATGTCAAGCCTCTTCCAACGGAATATGGAACCCTGGTAGAGGAGGTAGTAAGAGGTGACTTTCAAGGGTACATCGATGCCTTTGGGGGGATAAGCATGCCCTTGCTATATCTTTCCAGGTTCCACTCAGATAATATCGGAACCACTAACTGGTTTAGATACAAAAATTCTGAAGTAGATACCCTGTTGGACCAAGCAGCTAGAACGATAGATAGCGAGGAGAGGATAAAGCTCCTTCAGCAGGCGGAGGAGATAATCGTCGAGGATGCCCTTATATGGTTCGACAACTACAATAAAGCGGTTTTTGTCTATCAACCTTGGGTGCACGGCCTACAACCTTTTGCAGTGGACGTGAACTACCAGGATTACGAGAAGGTCTGGGTCGATGAAACGAGCCCAAGAGCTGGAGAATAGCGTAGCATAAGAAGGAGGATATCAGGACAGGGGCGCCCTTGTTTGAGGGCGTCCCTGTCCTTAAATAAATGCTTACCTTTGCTGTCAGGAGATTTCTACAATTCATCCCAACCATAATAGTTGTTAGCATAATCATCTTCCTCTTGATGAGCGTCCTCCCGGGCGATCCTGCGTTTTTAAGGGCCGCAGCTGCTAAGAGAGGAAGGGTTGATACCGAGGCTATCGAGCAACTACGGGAAAAATGGGGGCTGAATGACCCTGTACCTGTTCGTTATCTCAGATGGCTGGGTGATTTAGTAAGAGGCGATTTAGGCCACTCTTTCCGAACAGGACAAGAGATAAACGACGTGTTGAGGGAACGTTTGCCCGTTACCCTCAGGCTTGCGATCCTCTCGATACTCATTGCCGTGATCGGAGGGGTCATATTGGGATATATCGCAGCTATCTATCAAGGCACTATCATTGATCTATCTTCGATGTTCTTGGCTGTTGCAGGGATATCTATACCCGAATTCTGGTCAGGCTTGATGTTAATACTCCTGGTCAGCGTTATCTGGGGACTACTCCCTACAGGAGGATATGGTGGAGGCGACTTGGCCCACATGGCTCTGCCCGCTCTTACTCTAGGATTCCGTTACATGGCGCTTATCGCCCGGATAACTAGATCGAGCATGCTTGATGTAATAAACAAGGATTATATTAGGACTGCAAGGGCCAAGGGTCTAGCAGAATCGATAGTTAGATTCAAACATATATTCAGGAACTCGCTGATCCCCATATTAACGATCATCGGGCTTGAATCCGGTTGGCTGTTTGCCAATACAGTGGTTATAGAGAAAGTATTTACATTACCGGGCATCGGTCACCTGCTAGTGACATCAATCCTCCGACGGGATGTGCCGGTGATGGAAGCCAGTATACTAATTGTAGTTTTAGCGTTTCTTTCTCTTAATTTTGCTGTGGATTTACTCTATGGTTTCTTGGATCCCCGTATTCGCTATGATTAATCATTAATTAAAGGAGCATCTAACCTAGATGCGAAGATTTATATCAAGGAATAAGGGGTTTTCAATCGGATCTTTGATGGTGATTATAGTCATTATAATGGCTGTTTTTGCCCCTCTCATTGCCCCTCATGGTTATGCGGAGGCTGACCTGATGGACGCCTTAGAGCCTCCTGGCGGAGAGCACCTGTTAGGAACAGATCAATTTGGTAGAGACCTTCTGAGCAGGATAATCTATGGCGCCCGTCTCTCCCTCATGATAGGGATATTTGCCCAGGCGATAAACCTCATTATTGGGGTTACTCTGGGTTTAGCCGCAGGCTATCTCGGGGGCAAGCTGGATGATGCTATCATGGGCCTGACCAATGTTATGCTCTCCATGCCTGTTTTGATCCTGGCCATGGCTGTGATGACGCTTTTGGGGCCGGGCTTGGTCAACCTATTCATTGCGCTGGGATTGACAAACTGGACCTATGGCTGCCGGATAGCTAGGTCTGAGACCCTATCCTTAAAAGAGGAGGATTTTGTAAGCGCTGCTCGGGCTATAGGATGCTCAACTTTCCGGATTCTAAGGAGGCATATCTTGTCCAATTGCCTTGGCCCAATCCTCGTGATAGCGACCCTGGGCGTGGCAGACGCAATCTTAATTGGAGCAGCCTTGGGCTTTTTAGGTCTAGGGGCCCAGCCACCTCAATCTGAATGGGGGACTATGCTATCCCACGGCCGGGATTATCTCCGACTTGCCCCTTGGATTTGTACCTTCCCCGGTTTGGCACTTGTCTTCACTATTTTGGGATTCAACCTTCTCGGTGACGGGCTGCGGGATTTTACAGATCCATATTTGAGAACCCGGAAGTAAAGGAGAACGGCATGAGGATAACTGTCCTTGTCGAGAATACTGCGGGGTTTAACAGCAATATAAAGGCGGAAGATGGCCTGTCACTTTTGATAGAACATTCAGGTGAAAAAATCTTATTTGACATGGGACTAAGTGATCTTTACCTGAGAAACGCTG
>JAYEMK010000076.1:0-18420 GCA_034718095.1 Candidatus Bipolaricaulota bacterium
AAGTGGAATGGTCTATTCCATTTTTCGCCAATCCAAGGTTCATCGCCAGGCGCTGGAAATCCTGAAGCGGGCTGTGTCCCCAGGGGTGATGAAAGATTTCTGTTGCTCCACGGGCCAGAATCCCCCCAGAATCTCAGTGGCCCGAGCCCTCGATCCTCAGAAGGATTGGTTTTTGTCCCGTACCTCCGGTCTTCTCTACAACGCTCGGGTTCGTCCACTAATACCTGAGTATGCGGCGGTCTCAGAGCAGCTGCAAGCAATGATGGAGAACGCCCTCTCCTGCCGAGTGACGGTGGAAGAGGCGGTGGGGGGAGCTGAACAGGTCATCGGGGCGATTATGTCTGGAATTGACGAAAGCCAACTGAGTTACTACGGCCGTTCAAGCATTCCCTCTTGACGGGAAATTGAATTTGTGCTATGATTGTAATGATATAACTACAAATAAAGGAGGTGAGATAGTCGAGGGAGTCCGCTCCACTAGAGAATTTGGGTACAAAAATCTATAAGGAGGGAAGAACGCATGAAAATGAACTGGCAAAGGTCTGTAACTTTGATGTTGGTGTTGGCGCTGTTTGTTGGTATTAGTGCTGTGGTAGTTGTGCAGGCGAAGCAACAGGTAACTCTGACCATGACCTTAGCCGCTCCAGCGGAAAGATGGGATCTTTTATTACCCCTAGCAGAGGAGAAATTCGAGGCTGAACACCCTGATATCGACTTAGTTCTTGACTACGAGGTCCTGCCTTACGGTGAGACACGTAGTAAGATCATCACAATGATGGCCGCTCGGACACCCCGCGACTTGATCTCGACGGACCAGCCTTGGTTGGGAGAGTTCGCCGAGGGCGGCTTCCTAAAGGACATAACCGCCGAGATCGAGGCCTGGGGGCGGATGGATGAGTTCTACAACTTTGCCGTCGGAGGGAGCATGTATGACGGTAAGTACTATGGCATCTGGACCTGGACCGATGCTCGGCTGATTTGGTATTGGAAGGACATGCTAGCTGAGGCCGGGGTGGAGCCGGAGGAACTCACCACCTGGGGAACCTACATTGAGGCGGCGAAGAAACTCAACGAGTATTGGCGTCCTAAGGGAGTCGAGGGCGTCCTTCTAATCGGCGATCCCTGGGCGGCTGACTGGTGGTTCCCTTACCTCTGGATGCTGGGCGGGGAGATAACCCGGCCGGTCGAGCTGAACGGATATATTGGCGAATACCCTGATTACTATGGATCGGCAGGGGTGACAGCCCTGCAGCTTATCGTGGATCAAGCCGAGGCTGGGATTACCCCATTGATTGGACACCGCTGGGGAGACCGTTTCGGCGCTCGCAAGTATGCGGTTTGGCTTGGTGGAACCTGGGCCATCGGCCACGTTCCAGGATGGGCGAATCCAGATGAAAAGGAGATCGTCCAAAGGCGGGTTGGGGTCATCCCCATGTTCCCGGTTCCTACCCCTGGACTTCCTACCTCGACGATGATGGGCGGATGGGAACTGTGCATACCTGCAACCTCTAAACACCCCGATATTGCCTGGGAGTTCTTGAAGACAATTGAGCAGCCAGAAATCCTTGTCCAGATGCTGGCCGAGTTCGGTTATCTGCCAACCCAGGTGACGATCGCTGAGGAGCCCGAGTACAGCTCTCAGCTAGAGGAGTACTGGGGACGGGATTACTACACGGCGCTCAGCTCTATCCTCCCCTATGGCCATCGCCGACCGAATTACGCTGAATATCCGAAGATAGCGGATCATATCTACACCGCGATCGACGAGGCAATGCGCGGGATGAAGAGCCCTAAGGAGGCCCTAACGGACGCAGCTAGAAAGTCTGCTGAAGTCTTGGGAGTGCCAGAGAATCTCTGGCCTGAATAAAGGCAGTATAATCGATTGGTACCTTTACGGGGCAGTCGATAAGTAGGTTTCACTTAATGGATTTTGAGTTTGAAAGTAAAGCTCTGAGGGGTTTGAACCCTTAGACTCCTCAGAGCTTAATTTTATTGGGATAGCTATGACCAAACAAGGAAAATTAATCCCCTACCTTTTACTTCTACCTGCGTTACTGATTCTTCTCTTTCTATTTATCTATCCTATCTTCTGGAATATTTACCTCTCTCTTCATAACGTCTCCTTGGTCACCATACTTAAGGAATGGTCGTTTACAGGGTTAGCAAATTATGTGAGATTGTTCAAAGACCCATATTTTATCAAATCCCTCTTAATCAGCCTCTACTTTGTAGTAGGGAGTAGCATTGGTCAGTTCGGTCTGGGGTTGGGACTGGCCCTATTGCTCCACCGAAAGATGAGAGGGGTTGGAACTTTCCGGGTGATCATTACTGTCCCCTGGATCCTCTCCGAGCTGATTGTCGCCTACACCTGGGTCTGGGCTTATGATAAGTACGGGTTGTTCAACAATATATTGAGGGCGATCGGTCTTTCTGGAGTTAACTGGCTGGGTGATCCACATATAGCCATCTGGTCGATCGTGATCGCCAATATCTGGTTCGGTACACCTTTCACTATGCTGATGCTCGGGTCAGCTCTCAACACGATAAACCCTGAGCTATATGAAGCAGCAACAGTCGACGGGGCTACCCCATTGAGATGTTTCCGTCATATCACTTTCCCATTGCTAAAACCGTTCATTGCCATTAATTTGATCCTGATTACCATGTGGACGGTGAACCTCTTTGCACTTCAGTGGGCAATGACCAAGGGCGGACCGCTCTATTCCACTACCACTACATCCCTGTATATGTACCGCCAGGCATTCCAATTTGGGGAGTTGTCGATTGGCTCCTCTATCGGGGTCCTGCTGTTCATCTTCAATATCATCGCAGCCTTCGTCTATCTGCGAACACTGCGGGCGGAGGTCTGAGACCATGAAGTTGGGTATTTCAAGGAAGAGCTTCATCTACTTGGTTTTGATCATTTACTCAGCCTTTGTGACCCTGCCCATTCTCTGGGTCTTTACCACCTCTTTGCAGCCCGGAGGGACGGTTCATGTCGGCTTTATGCCGGGGGAGGTCACCTTGGAGAACTACCGGTATATTCTCACCGAACCGCTGATGCTGCGCAGCCTGGCCAATAGTTTTATTGTCGCCAGCTTGGCCACGGTGATCTCCGTAGTCGTATCGGCCATGGCGGGCTTCGCCTTCTCCAATCGTTATCGTTTTAAAGGGAAGGGGGCTTTGATGGGAATCGTGTTGGGGATCTTTATGATCCCAATTGTAGTCAATACCATCCCCCTTTATATCACCCTTCAATCGATCGGTTGGCTCAATACCTACTGGGCCTTGATCCTTCCCTATCAGGCATTGATCCTTCCCTTGAACGTCTTTTTGATGCGGAATTTTTTCAACACCATTCCTAAAGAGCTGGAGGAGTCGGCGATGGTCGACGGCTGCTCTCGATTTGGGGCCTTCAGGCGGGTCACCTTGCCTTTGGCCTGGCCGGGGCTGGCGGTAGCCTCAATGTTCGCCTTCCGTTTCTCCTGGAACGAGTTCGTCTTTGCCATCACTTTTATATCTGGAAGGAAGATGCGCACCTTCCAGGCGGCGCTCTACTGGTTCATGGGCCTGGAGAAGGCCAGTTGGGGATACCTAACAGCTGGGGTCATCGTTGGGATGATCCCCGTTGTGCTGATGTTCTTCATCTTTCAGCGGCGGTTCATCGAAGGACTAACCATGGGGGCGATAAAGGAATGAAAATAGAAAGGGTAGAGATCATACCACTGGAAGTCCCTTACCATAGGCCGACATCGATCTCGGTTGGCACCATCTCAACGGCAAAAAATATCTTGGTAAAGGTCTATACCGATGACGGCATCGTAGGCCTAGGAGAGGTCTCTCCCTTTATTCCCCCCTATACAGGGGAGACACAGGAGACAGCCGTCGGAATATTGCATAAATGGATCGCCCCCAACCTTATCGGAGAAGATCCCTTCAATATCGCAAGGATACATGACAAGATGGATGGGATTGTGCCTGGTTATGGATGCACAAAGTCCGGGGTAGATATCGCCCTATACGATATTATGGGCAAGGCACTGGGGGTTCCGATCCACAAGCTTCTTGGTGGGATATATCGAGAGAAGATACCCCTCTGGTATGCCGTATCCTGGGATCAGGGAATCCAGGCCATGGCAGAAGAGGCCGCTAGATGGGTGGAAGAGAGATTCAAAGGAATAATGGTAAAGATTGGAAGAGAAAGAGATATTAAGAAAGATATAGAGTCAATAAAGCTCGTCAGGAAGTATGTAGGTGATAACATTCCCATAATAGCTGACCCAAATCAGGCATATACTAGCTATGATGCTCGGATGCTGGCAAAAGGGATGAGCGAATATGCTCAAGCTCTCGAGGGCCCTGTAAAAGGATGGGATCTTAACGGAATGGCGGCGGTAAAGAAGTTGGGGGTTGTGAAGCTAATCGCGGATGAGAGCCTATTTACACCGATGGACGCTGTTGAGCTTGTAAAGAGAGATGCAGCCGATATGCTCTTGATAAAGCTATTGAAATTAGGAGGATTCTATAAATCCAAGAAGATCGTCGCTATCGCTGAAGCCTCCGGGATAGATTGCTGTTGTGCCAGCATGACGAATTTGGGGATTGGCCATGCCGCCAATCTGCATTTTGCTGCTTCAACCAAGCTCAATGATCAATTTGGACATGGATTCGAAAACCTCTTCCAGATATTCGGCTCTGTAAAAGCATCAGAGGAGAGGAACATCTCCGAGGTTCCCCAATTCAAAGATGGCTATTATGAAGTGCCAAAAGGTCCGGGCCTAGGAGTAGCATTAATAGAGGAGAACGTAAAAAGATACGCTACTGAAAGGCTGATATGCCAGAGCTGAAGAAGATAGGTAAAGACAAGATAGCAGTCAGCGCTGTCCAGATGGATTGCATAACGGGGGATAAGGAGAGGAATCTATCGAAGGCTTTTGGCCTTCTGGATGAGCTTAAGGGCAAGGCCGATATAGCCTGCTTCCCCGAGCTGTTTACCACCGGTTACAACCTGGAGCTGATCGGTAACGACTTCCACTCACTGGCCGAGCCGATCCCCGGCGGGACGACCGAATTGATGGCCCGGAAGGCGAGGGAGTTAGGATTATCTATCTTAGGAACCATCGTCGAGCGAGCGGGAAATGCATTATACGATACCACCTTCATCATCGATAAACAGGGCGAATTGATCGGTAAATACCGAAAATCCCATCTTTATCCTAAAGAGCATCGATACTTCAAAGCCGGAGAGGAGTTACCAGTCTTCGAGGTTGACGGGATCAAGGTCGGGGTGGCCATCTGCTTCGAGCACGCCTTCCCTCAAATCTTCACAACCTTAGCTCTTAAAGGGGTGCAGGCTACCTTTATTCCCTCCGCCGTTCCGGTCGGTTATGACTACTTGTTACATCTGCGCACGCGGGCCCGTGCCCAGGACAATCAATTATTTGTGGTGGCCGTGAACCGTGTGGGGCGCGAGGGAGATGTCCGCTATTGCGGGAGGAGCTTGGTGGTGAACCCTCGAGGGGAAGTGATCGCCGAGGCCTCTTCTGAAGAGGAGATCTTGGTTGGCAAACTCGACCTTGGCCTGATAGCAAAAGAAAGAGAGCAAGAGCCGATCCTGCAAAATCTGCGGCCGGAGCTCTACACATTCATTGAGGAGAAGTGATTGGAGTGAATAGTTTAAGCTTAGTAGCCTTTCCCTTCAAGAGCGAAGATGTAGGGATTTTTAGTAAGAATATCCGCGAGGCCGCTGCCCACCCCCGAGTAGGCTCCGTGCTCTGCGTCGGCTACGAAAAGAACGACTGCTACAAGGAGATAGAAGCGGCTCTCCCTGAGATAGAGAGGGAGAGCAACAAGGAAATTCACCTAATCCTTCAAGAGAGGCTGGGAAGCAAGCGCCCCGGGAAAGGCGATGGGATGAACACCGCGCTGAAATATTTCCTGGAGGAGACCGACTACAAGCGGCTTCACTTTTACGACTCCGATATCGAGACTTTTTCGCGCGAGTGGATCAGCCAGGCTGAGGCAGCTGCGGATGGAGGCTATCAGGTGGTCAGACACTATTTCCCGCGGGCTTCTACCGATGCAATGGTTACTTGGATGATCACCAAGACCGGGTTTGCTATCCTTTGGCCGGATACAGAGCTTCCATTCATCGAACAGCCCTTGGGTGGGGAGCTCCTCCTTACAAGAAAGGTAGCGGCAAAACTGTATGATGATGAGCGAAGCATCCGGCAATCCGACTGGGGGATCGACACCGCCTACACCTGGATCATGGTCGCAAACGAGTTCAGCCTGTATGAGACTTATGTGCCAATCGGCAAGGTCCATAAGCTTTACAAGACATTGGCCGATCTACAAGACATGGCGATAGAGTGTTTCGCCGTCATTCAGATGCTCAAGGATGAAAAAATCAAGGCCGTGAAGATGCCCCACCGTATAGAGCGATCAGGGCCCGTTCCTGACAGGATAAAAGGAAAGGTCGCCTATGATCTAGAGGGGAGCCTGCACCTCTTAATGAAGGGCTGGACGGATAGGCAACTTGAACTTCTTAACCATTTCCCTCAGAACATCCGAGAGGGGATGGTAAAGTGCCCAAAAAGACCTTGCTTTGGATTCATGGATGCGGAAGGTTGGTATGAAAGCTATCACATCTTACTTACATATTTCCGTCCCGAAGATGAGGATTGGCGGGAATTGTTCTTCAAACTGTGGATTGCCAGGGTGCTTAATTACACCACAAAGGTAGCGCTCAGAGGTTACGATTACGCGCTATTCTACCTCTATCAAATGGTAGAGAAATTTGTAAGGATGTCAAAAAGAGATGGTTCCAGTTTCTAGGGCATTTTTGCTGCGCTTCAGATAATTTTTTCCTAAGGCTTCAGCCCCATATTGAATGCTACAAATCTCGGTGGATTTATGTTTGGAAGATCAGGTAAGATAATATTCATCATATCGAGGACGGGGTGAGGGGTAGTGCGGCAGAGGGGGATTATATTTGACAGGAAAGAAAAACGGGGGCCTTCGCTCCGATGTTGAGGGGATAATGCGGGTAGCCCTCGCTGCGGTTGCCCCTGAGGCATGCCTGCGTCGAACTCTGCAGGTTGAGGGGGATAGGCTCAATATATCTGAGAGGCCAATTGACCTCTCGCAGATGGAGAGGGTGATTGTGGTCGGGATGGGGAAGGCGGCAGCTAGGATGGCCGCGACATTGGAGGAAATACTAGGGGAACGGATCACGGCCGGGCTTGTCGTCACGGCTGATGGATACGAGGCCTCTACGGAGAAGATCGAGATAGCCCTTGCGGCACACCCTATCCCCGATGTCCGAGGTCTACAGACAGCTAAGCGAATAGCCGCCCTTCTCGATACGGTGGATGATAGGGATCTTGTGATTGTCCTAATATCCGGTGGTGGATCGGCCCTACTGTCCCTCCCGGCCTCCGGGCTCGAACTTCCCGATATAACCGCCACGAATGAGCTCCTCCTTCACTCGGGAGCGACGATAAAAGAGGTAAACACGGTCCGAAAGCACCTCTCGCAGGTGAAGGGGGGACAACTTGCACGACGCGCCTCTCCTGCGCAGGTCATCACGCTTGTACTTTCAGACGTTGTGAGCGACCCCATAGACGCGATTGCCTCCGGACCAACCGTAGGCGATCCGACCACATTCAGCGATGCGGCCCAGATCCTTCACCGATATCAGCTGTGGAGTGAGCTCCCAGACTCAGTAAGAGAACGGATCGAGGCTGGTACAATCGGTCAATTCGTCGAAACGCCAAAACCTGGGGATGCCTTGTTTGAGCGGGTAACAACCGTGATCGTCGGCTCAGGGACTGTCGCAGGAGAGGCCGCACTCAAAGAAGGAAGACGCCTCGGATATCACACCCTTTTGCTCACCACCACACTCGAAGGTGAGGCCCGCGAGGTGGGGCGGGTTTTCGCTGCCCTTGCCAGGGAAGAGGCATCCCATGGGCGACCATTGCCACTGCCGGCACTTTTGCTCGCTGCCGGGGAGACGACTGTCACCGTCCGCGGTCTTGGAAAGGGTGGGCGTAACCAGGAACTCGCTCTATCGGCCGCAATCGGGATCGAGGGGTTGAAAAACACCGTCATCGCCTCGTTCGGAACCGATGGCCGTGACGGCCCAACCGATGCAGCCGGGGGGATGGTCGATGGGGAAACGATCGGGCGGATGCGAGAGCAGGGGATCGACCCTGAGAAATTACTCGCACAAAACGACTCCTATCATGCTCTGTTGCAAGCTGGCGATCTCATCGTCACCGGCCCCACCGGAACAAATGTGGCTGACCTGTGCATGGTGGCAGTAAAGAAGCATCAATAGAGACCCGTTGAAGGAACTTATTTTTCCTATAAAACGGGGGCATTTACCGCAGGGCTCGCTTGGGTGCTTTATAAGGAACATCTGAACTTGCATTACCCTCTTCCCCAAGGGGATAATATGGTAAAGGTTAGGTCGTCATGTATTGGGATTGTGATTGTATACAGGTTAGAGTTTCTTCAGGGTAGAGGTTGGCATGCAGACAGAGGGCATAGCGGAACTGAACAGCAAGCTCGGGCTTAATATATCGAGCGATAGGTTGGAGCAGGCGTTTCTGCATAGCTCTTATGTGAACGAGAGCGGGGATAGCCGTGATTCAAATGAGCGGCTGGAGTTTCTTGGCGATGCGGTAATCGACCTTGCTGTGACCGATTATCTGTTCAAGCAATACCCAAATGCTGATGAAGGAAAGCTAACAAAGGCAAAGTCGGTGGTGGTCAGCCGTCCTACCTTGGCCGAGAAGGCGGCACGGATGGGATTGTCACTATACCTTCGCCTGGGAAAGGGGGAGGAGAGAAACGGTGGGCGGGCCCGTCCATCCAATTTGGGAAATGCCTTCGAGGCATTGGTCGGCGTCATATTCCTGGAGCAAGGTTTTTCCACCGCGGCAGGATTCATCCTTGATTACCTACGGGATGATATAGAACAACTTTTGGTTGAACATTCGGGGACCGGGGATTACAAGAGCCTGTTGCAGGAGACGGCTCAGCGCCTGTTCTCCAGTCAGCCACACTACACCGTGACCGATACCAAGGGGAAAGATCACCGCAAGGAGTTCACGGTAAGCGTTTCCCTGTGTGGGCACTATGGGGTAGGACGCGGCCGAAGTAAGAAACAGGCTGAACAGGCAGCGGCAAAACAGTTATACTTAATGCTGGAAGAATTTTAACCTGCGCCCGTAGCTCAGTTGGACAGAGCAGCGGTTTCCTAAACCGCAGGCCAGAGGTTCGAATCCTCTCGGGCGTACCAGATTTTTCTATTGCCCCATTACACGGTCTCGTATCGGTTCAGCTTTTTAAGTTGTCCGTTCGAGATAACAAAAGGCCATTTACGTATTGCTGACTTGGAACTAAAGCGTGAAATACAACGCAAACAGTGCCCCGATGATGAGCAACCTGATCTGCCACAATGGGGGCCCCTCTGATTCTGGAGGGGGAGGAGCAACCTTCTGAGTGAGTGGCAATTCAAACCTTACCGGCTCTTCGGCGAGCACGGTCGGCCCCTGTTTACTGACTTGGGAGATGGGAAGCTCTGGAACGGATAGAAAACCATTGTTGAGCCATTCTCGCGGCGCTGGGTGAATCGATGTTCCGTCTACTACTATGGCCCTCAAGGCGGCCGTGTGCAGTTTCGTCGATTTTTTTTCCTTTTGGATGGCCAATTGCTGGGAGATTCCATGAAAAGCGGAGAACGGGCCGATGTAGGTTCTTTCAGCTGTTTCAACGATGACGCGGGGAAAATCCACTGTGATCTGCTCCACCTTTGCAATTGGTATTTCATACCTTCTTGCAAGGGTATTACTTGTTAGATCGGTGGGGTCAAGCTGAACAATGGGGTAAATTCCAGTAAGATTTCCTTTAATTGATCGGCCCTGATTGGTCAGAATCTGCGCCTCTATCCCGCCCGTATGGACACAGGCAGCGACCATCAAACCGGCATATAGCAACAAAATTATTCCGCCTCTTACCCAGGGCTTCCCCATCTGCATCCCCATTCTTAACCACCTGAACCTAAATACGTCTACAGCATAGCACGTAAAGCGGCGCCCGCTAAATAGAAGACTATTTAGGCAAAACAATAACCTGATTCAGTACGCCCGAGAGGATTCGAACCTCCGACCTTCGCATCCGGAGTGCGACGCTCTCATCCACTGAGCTACGGGCGCGGGCGGAGAGGGCGGGATTCGAACCCGCGGACGAGCTATGAACCCGTCGACGGTTTAGCAAACCGTTGTCTTGGACCTCTTGACTACCTCTCCCCATCAATCTTATTCTACTGATAATCCGACGGCTGTTCAAGGGTCCATTGAAATTAACCGTTAATGGTTCTATCTCGTGGCTGGCGGAGGGGGCGGGATTCGAACCCGCGGAACCTTTCAGCTCGCCGGTTTTCAAGACCGGTGGTTTAGTCCGCTCGCCCACCCCTCCAGCCCTGATTATAACAAGAGGTACGCAGCTCAACCACCGATGACGTTTTCTATTATCCCCCCGCCGAGGAGGCGCTCTCCATTATAGATGGCGACGATCTGTCCAGGGGTGATTGCCCGCTGTCGTTTCGCGAACCTTATTGAAAAGCGCCCCTGTGAAATGGGATAGAAGGTGCATTGCGCGGCGGGTGAGCGATAACGTATCTTGGCCGTGATTCGCGCCCCTGCCTGGGGGATGGTCTCACTGAGAAAGTTTGCCTCGTTTGCATTGAGCCCGTCGGCGTAGAGGTTCTCCTCCCCGCCAACGATGAGGGCGTTTTTTTTTGCATCGATGGCGATGACATACAGAGGCCGGTTGGCAGTAATGTTGAGTCCACGTCTCTGCCCAATTGTATACCGGGGGAGGCCGTTATGTCCGCCGATACGTTTTCCATCCATATCGAAGATTGGGCCTGGCCCGACCTCTTCCTTTCGGAATAAAAAGTCTGGTCGGCCCCCGTTTGCGAAACAGAGATCCTGGGACTGGGGAAGTTCGGCGGCGTGAAGTCCCTGTGAGCGGGCGATGGATAAGACCTCCCCCTTGGTCATGTTTCCCACCGGGAAGTTCAGGCGCGGGAGATCCTCCTTTCGCAGCCCGTAGAGAAAGTAGGACTGATCCTTTTTTGGATCAGTGCCGCGAAGAAGCTGCCATACCCCAGCCTCGTTTTTTATCCTTGCGTGATGCCCGGTTGCCACCAGATCAAATCCCTTCTTGTCGGCATGATCAAGGGCAAGCCCAAATCTAAGGTAGCGATTGCAGCGGCCGCACGGATTGGGGGTTTGTCCCCGGCGATAGCGGGTCTGGAAGTCGCGGATGACTACATCGTAGAATTTAGAGCTGGCGTCGATCGTGCAATGAGGGACGCCCAGCTCGGAGGCGGCAATGTCTACATCCTCAAGCATGCGGCGGGCAGTCTTTACTGCGTAGTCCGGCGCACCTGGAAACGACCACAGCCAAAACGTTATCCCCTCAACTGTATATCCCTGTTCCTGTAACAACAAGGCGGCGACGGTGCTATCGACCCCGCCGCTTAAGCAGACCAGGGCCCGGTTTGGCATTCTAGCCCGTACCGCTCGCCGGCACGATGCAGATGAACTCAAACGGCCCGGTCCCGGAGTTTAGGAACTGGTGCTTTTCTAGCGGGGGGACGTATACAAAATCACCTTCACTCACGTCTGTCTCTCTGCCAGCTGATTTGACGGTCCCGGCACCGCGGACGATGAACACCTCGTGTTCCCAGGGATGGCTGTGCAGTGCACTGTGTCCACCCTCTTCCACGGTGAACAGCCGCATAACGAAGTTTTCAGCGCCCTGTTTTGGCCCGATTAACACCCGCTTAGTTGCCTTGTGTACCGATTTTCCATCGGCAAGGTCAATCGCAGCAACCTGGTTGCTTTTTCCAGTTATGATCAATTTTCCTCCTTTTCTGGCCCCCGGACGATCAGTGGGACGAGCATCTCCTCCGGGGTAACCCCACCGTGCATCCCTTTCAATTTGGTGCTCCCTTTGTAGGGATAGTAGAGGGCGCGTGCCCCGGTGGCAATTACAACGAGATCGCCAATCCTGTCGTAGATCTCGCGTTTTTGCTCACCTGACCCGAATAGGCCGGTGCGCAATGCCCACCGCGAATCAAGACATAAAAGGTCTCCCTCGAAATTGTCGTTTAAGAACTCGGAAACTTCCTTTTTCCTACCCTCTCTGACAAATAGATACGCCCCCCGTGTATCCCCCACCGGTGGAAGGAGCAATGCCTGCTCAAGGGGCGGATAATCGGAGATGTTGAGATAATCGGTCTCCTCCATTGTCATGAATCCGTGATCGGATGAGATTATAAGAAGCGTATCATCCATCCCTCCGGCGAGCTCCCTCTCCAGGGCGGCGTCGATCGCCCTCAGCTCCCCAGTGACCTCCTCTGTCCATGGGCCGTAGGTGTGCCCGAGGGCATCGATACTGTCCCAGTAAAGACTGAAAAAGGTTTCTCCCTGTGACCTTTTGAGCAGCCGGCGGGTTACGACGAGCATGTCCGAAAAGCTAACAGTAGGGTGTAGATTTTGTGCACCTCGGTATAGCAGAGTGGAAAGGCCGCTTTTTGAGATTCGTCTGTCGAGGACGATGTGGGTTTCCACCCCGATTTGGTTAAGTTGTTCGTATATGGTTGGCACCCCCAGGAAGGTATCAACGTCGATCCCAGCAGCTATTGCCGAGTTGCCATCCCTGTTTCCAATAAGTGAGAGGCGAATCATATTGGTGATGGCCGAGGTCTCTTTTAGGTACAGCCTGTAGCCTAGCATTCCATGCCTCTGTGGGGTAAGGCCGGTGCTGTAGGAGGAGATTGCAGTCGCGGTGCTGGCAGGGAAGACAGAGGTAATCGGGATTAGACCCCCTCGTTTGATCAGTCGGTTGAGATACATATCGGGAAAACGATCCAAAATGTCTTTCAGATACAGGTAGCCCACCCCGTCCAGTAGAATAAACAGCACTTTTCTTGCGGTGGGGACCGGCGATACCGTGTTAAGTGGCCCTGCGGAATTTTCCCCGTTGGAAAACAGGGAGCGGATAAATCCAGGCACCCGGCAGATTGAATAACCGTTGTAGTCAGGAACGATAATCCCGGCTTGGGCCAGAGGGCCCTTGTTTCCTCGAATCTCTTTTTCGATCTGTTCTGGTCTCAACATATCCACATTATACTAGTCGAGAAGGGACACTCTCGCCACCTAGGTTCATGCCCTGGTCTGATAGATTACATAAAAAACTCGAGATTGTATATGTTTAGCCTCCAAGCTTACGGGAAGATCACCAGTGGACCCCTTGCAGAAATCTCTTTTCCTACAAAAATGAGGCATTTACCGCCATCACCACGAAGTGCACGAAGGACACGAAGCCCTAACTCTGGATAAACCTTAATGTCTCCTTGCCGGTGTAATAAACAGGACCGATTACTACGCCTCCCCAGGCTTAAAAGCGGCATTATAGCTTAACTTTTTTCCCTCTTCGTGCTCTTCGTGTCCTTCGTGGTGAAACAATCCGGAAGGATTCGTGATCAGTAACTACCGGAAGGCTAAACAGATACTCGAGATTTATTATCCCTTAGGAGGGCCCTGTCAACCCTGTGCGTCAATTCCTGCCTGTAATGAGCGGGCTATCTTCTCCACCAGGCTGTCTCGATTGTTGAGCTTGACACGGAAGTATTCCAGTTCCTGGCGGATACGGTGTGCCAGTGGGTGGTCAGCGTGGGCATGAATTGAGACCATGAGGGGCTTTGAGCTTGCCAGGGCCCGCTCTACAATGGGGACGAATCTGGGGGAGCAGAGTTCCATTGGTGCGATCTCATCTATTACTATCAGCCTCTCTTTGTCGATGGCCCGCTCGATCGCCGCTATTCCGATCTGCTCAAGATCCTTCAGATTAACCCGGTAACGGCCGATCCTGGGGCCGGTCTTCCGGTGCATGTGGGCCAGGACACCTTCCCTGTTGCTGGCGATGTCGATGACGGCGAACCCGACACGCCGGCCACACTTCGTTATCTGTTTGGTGACCATGCCTCCCGCTGAAATGGGCAACCATTCCAACACCCGTTCAATGAGTGTTGTCTTTCCCACCCCGGGGCGTCCGCTGATCGCAATTCGTGCCTTGATCATCATGTGGACCTATTCTATCCTATACTTCATAGGATTAAAAAGGCAGATGTCTCGCTTGTTACGGGGGATCGATGGAAGAGCAGCGTAAGATCGCACACGTGGACATGGATGCCTTCTACGCCGCGGTGGAACAGCTAGACCATCCGGCGTATCGAGGGCAACCGGTCATCGTAGGCGGACTGGGCTCACGAGGGGTGGTAGCTACTGCCTCCTACAAGGCACGGACCTACGGGATTACAAGTGCAATGCCGATGTCAAGGGCACGCAGGCTCTGCCCAAGTGGCATCTATCTTGCACCTCGGTTTCACCGCTATAGGGAGCTCTCGGCCAAGCTACAACAGATCTTTCTAAGCTATACCCCCATTGTGGAGATGATCTCCCTTGACGAGGCATTCCTGGATCTCACTGATTCTGAGCTCGCATTCGGCCCAGCGGGAGAGGTTGCGCAGCGGATTAAACGCCATGTGACCGAGACCACCGGCCTCACCTGTTCAGTTGGCCTTGCCCACAATCGTTTTGTGGCCAAGCTTGCCTCCGAACTCCAAAAACCGAACGGACTTGTACTGATAGAGCCAGGGCAGGTGGCGGAGATCCTTGCCCCTTTGCCTGTAGGGATGATCTGGGGGGTGGGAAAGGTGACAGAGCAGCGGCTGCACGACCTCGGGCTGCGGACGATCCGCGCCCTACGTGCCGCCCCTATTGAATTACTCGTGCGCGAGTTTGGCATGAACGGGAGGAAACTCTTTCGTCTCGCACGCGGTGAGGATGATACCCCGGTATTGCCGTATCGGGAGGCGAAGTCCCTCTCCCGCGAGTTAACCCTGGTTGAGGATATTCATAACCTGGAGAGGATCGAACAGCTCCTGCGCGGCCTTGCCCGTAAGGTGGCGGCGCAGCTGCGTGCTGAGAAACTCCAGGGGAGAACCGTGTGTATAAAGGTGCGGTTTCCTGATTTTCATACCATTACCCGCCAGGTGAGCCTTGGTGTGATGACCGATTCACCTTGTTTGATCGAGGCAATCTCGCTTGATCTTCTTCGCCAGCGAGTCGATCTTGCAGGTAAAGGGGTAAGGTTGCTCGGGGTTGGGGTCAGCAACCTGAGCGTGTCCAGCCCTCGTCAGCTCTCGCTATTTGAGGATGTGTTGATTCACAGAGGGATGACTGACTGAGATAGAGGACAGACTTCTTGTCCGGAGGGGAACGTTTGGCTTTTTATTCCCCTTGTTATGGTTTATATTATTGGTTGAGGTGTTCCGATGGACAAGGTGGGGATGGGCCTTTTTATTCTTATACTGCTTGCATTTTTTGTTGCGGCTGGGGGGATGTCAGTCTGCGACTACCATTCCCCTCGTACGGATCTCACCGATCTGGGTATTAGCTTTTCATATTATTATTACAACGATCCCTACGATATTGCGAGGAGAAACACCGATGCGGGACAGCTTAGTGTCTCCTATACCAAGCTTTTCGACTCGCCATACTTTGGGTACGACCTATCGCTGAATAATGACATGATAATCTCTGTGTTACAGGTTTCCTCATTTCATACAATTGCAGAGGGGAACTTTAAATACTATTTCAACTACGAGAGACCTTATTTCGGCTTTGCCGGTGTAAAGGGAGAGAGCGATTCTTCCTATGAAACGATAGGATTATCGGCGAATGTTGGGATTGGCTACGGGCGATTTACCGATGTGACCCCGCTTGTGAAGGCAATGGCGATCGATGATTACCTGTTGCGGAAGGGCTCAACAATTGAGGGCTTGCATCAGGTTGATCTGGAGACGATTGCACATGAGATAGACAGTATAGAGACCTATGATTCCGTTGCCGGGCTACTGGAGGCACTGCAGGCAATCATCGAGGGGACCGGCCTTACTGGTGGTGGGCTCGATGCCCTCGATGTTTATAAGATGGGAAAGATTATCGAGGGGGGCGAACATTCTCGTTACTGTGGTGGCGAGGCAAAACTCGGATTGGAATACGAGCTTGTGAATCCACACGGAGAGCCGAAGGGCCTGTTGGCAACCGTTTCGCTCAATTATGCATTTACTACTACACCCAAGGCACAGTTTCTTGTGCGGGCCGGGGTATCCGGATCGTACGACATTATCAATACTCACCAGTTGGACGTTGCGTTGGGATACGATTATTCGATCACTGATACAGTCAGCTTGAATTCTTCTTATTCCTTTGCGCGGGAGGTATGGGGGGGGGAGTCCAGTAACAGTCATCAGTTATCGCTTGATTTCCTGTGGACCCCTATGGAAAGTGCCCACGTTACTTTAAGTCTTAGCGCACGCTATGAGCCATATTATCTCGAGTGGGAGCAAGAGGCCTCACTCGAGATGGGCATGGATCTCCTCTAAATGTCTGAGGCCACCAGGCCTACCTGCTCGCGCATCAGGTCATCGCTCAGTAGTCTCTTCGCCTGTTGGAGGGGAAAATATTTTGCGGCAGCGATTTCATCAGGGTTGGGGGATGGCCTTTCCGCTATGGAGATGCGGTAAAAGATGATTATCCAGTGAAGGTTACTCTTTTTTCCCAATTTGCTTTTGACGGCCAATAGTTTCTCCAGTTTTGCCTTGACCTGAAGTTCCTCTTTCAACTCTCGTCGCAGCGCTTGGGGTGGGGTCTCCCCGAAACGGAGGAATCCACCGGGGAGCGACCACAGGCCCGCAGTCAGGCCACGGTTCCCTTTCACGAGAAGGACGGCTCCACCTTTGATTGATATCCCTTCTACGACTACCCGTGGCATCGTGGTGTGTACCGCCTCCGCGGCCAGTGGGCTGACAGAACTATGATAGGGTAGCTCATCCTTTCCCAGCCATTCGTGAGGATGTCGGGACAGGCGCGGGGTGCAGAATAGGACCGGCTCATGTGTAGGAAGTTCGGCGATCTCCTCAAAGGGGAAAGGTACCTCTTCTCTATCCGGCAGATCCAATGTCCCTGCCCGGTTGACCAGGAACACCTTACCATCAGTCTCTACGTAATAACGCATCCTCACCTTCCGCGTTAATTGTATGCGCATGGCAAAAGAATACTAGGTTGAACCATTAATAGGAGGGGTGGATAATTACCTTGGCTAGCTAATTGCTGGCCATAATTTGTAAAGGGGGTTAATAGGGTGTTCAAAATATTGAGTAAGCGTCCCTTGGGGCTACAGGTTCATGAGTACGTGATCGAGGCCCCTGAAATTGCAAGGGCCGCCAAGGCTGGGCAGTTCATCGTGCTTCGTTTGCACGATAAAGGAGAGCGGATCCCACTTACTATCTCCGATCGCGATCCGGCAACCGGTACTGTCACTATCGTGGTGCAGGAGGTCGGGAAGACCACGCGGGAGATGGGGGATCGGTTCCAGACTGGGGGCAGTGTCCTGGATTTTGTCGGTCCGCTGGGGATCCCTTCGGAGATCGATAACTATGGAGAGGTGATATGTGTCGGGGGTGGGGTGGGGATTGCCGTGATATATCCGCTCGCCCGCGCCTTGAATGAGGCGGGAAACAGGGTGATTGGGATCATCGGGGCCCGCAGTAAAGAGAGGCTGATCTATGTAGATAAAATGCAGTCGGTATGTAACGAGCTACATGTAGTGACCGATGACGGTTCGGCTGGTCGAAAGGGATTTACCAGCGACCCCTTACAGGAGATTCTCGCCTCGAATGGGGGAATAAATAGGGTGTGGGTGATTGGTCCAACGATTATGATGAAGGTTTGCTCAGATATCACGCGCGAGTTTGCCGTTCCTACCATTGTCAGCCTCAACTCGATCATGATCGATGGGACGGGGATGTGTGGTGGTTGTCGTGTGGAGGTTGACGGCGATGTGAAGTTTGCCTGTGTGGATGGGCCGGAGTTTGACGGCCACAAGGTGAACTTTGATCTGCTCATGGAACGGCAAAGTTTTTATGCCGAGGAGGAACGTTTAGCACTCGAGCGCTATCTTAACTCCCGGAAAGGAAGAGATTGATGATTAAAAAGACACAGACACCGATGCGAGAGCAGGATCCCAAGGTTCGCGTTCATAACTTCGACGAGGTACCAGTTGGCTACACGGAGAAGGAGGCGATCAGAGAGGCCGAGCGTTGTCTACTGTGCCCCGCCCCACCCTGTGTGGAAGCGTGCCCGGTGAACGTCGATATCCCCTCTTTCATTGACCACGTGAAGAACGGTCGCTTTTCCGAGGCGATCAAGGTCATCAAGGATACAAATGGCCTTCCCGCAATCTGTGGCCGCGTATGCCCTCAGGAAGACCAAT
>JAYEMK010000077.1:0-18225 GCA_034718095.1 Candidatus Bipolaricaulota bacterium
AACCCATTTCAAGGTTTAGGTAAAGTGGAAATGTGATCCCCAAGCCTGCAAGTATGGTCTTGCCAAACTGGTCGTTTAGGAATCCCCCCGAGATTCGAAGCCCATCGATCATTGGGATCGGCATTGGAAACTCGATCGCCCCGCCGATCAGTGGGACGGGAAAATTCGCGACAAAAAATGCGGCAGGTGCATTCTCAATTATCTCTTCAATATCCTGTGGGTCTACTTCAGGTATCGCCTTGGACATTTCTTTAATTGTCTCTGTCAGATCAAGCGTGTAGAAAGGCACGCCGAATTCGACCCCACCGGCAAAGGCGAACCCCGGGATGAGAAGGACTAACACTAGCAGGGCCGCTCCCCTTAAACGGAGACCCGGCTTTTGCATGGTACAACTCCTCTCCAATCTATTTAGCGCTCTGGTTCGCCACAGATAAGGAATCCCATGAACCATCATTGTTCCACCGCCGAGTTCACAAAGAGCGCTAAGGTTGAATATCTAGAAACCATTATATCCTTTGCGTACTCAGCGGGCTCTGCGGTAAAAGATCTGTACGGTCCATTCAACTCGCATTTTCCATTAAACCATTGCGCTTCCAATCTTTCCATTCTTTTTCCTTCAATTGTGCCCGCTTGATCTTCCCGCTCATCGTCTTGGGAAGCTTATCGACAAACTGGATCGCACGCGGGTACTTGTAGGGGGCAGTGACCTCCTTTACGTGCCCCTGCAACACCTCGACCAACTTCTCGGATGGCTCGTACCCCTTTGCCAGAACGACGAACGCCTTCACGATCTCCCCCCGCTCACGGTGTGGGGCAGCAATGGCCGCCGCCTCGACAACAGCAGGATGACTGACAAGGGCATCCTCGACCTCGAATGGGCCAATGCGGTAACCGGAGGTGATGATGACATCATCCGCCCGCCCCTCGAAGAACAGGTAGCCGTCTCCGTCCATCCGCGCCAGGTCACCGGTGCGATACCAGCCACCGGAGAACTCTACTTCGTCTTTTTCAGCGGGGGTCCAGTATCCGTCGAAGACGGCCGGGTTATCAGGCCTCACCGCCAACTCGCCTATCTTCCCTCGGCCCACTGGGGTCCCCTTCTCATCGATCAGGGTCAACCCCGTGCCTGGGGTCGGCACCCCCATCGACCCCGGCTTGACCGGCAGCCCGGGGTAGTTGCAGGCGAGGCACACGCTCTCGGTCTGACCATAGCCGTCTCGAATCTGTACCCCGAATGCCCGTTTGAACGCCTCGATAGGCTCAGCGTTCAGAGGCTCCCCGGCAGATACCGCATCCTGCAGAGATAAATTGTACCTCGACAGGTCGGGAAGCTGGCTGAACAGCCGGTACTCAGTGGGGGTCGCGCACAGCTTTGTCACCCTGTACCTCTCCAGCAGCTCCAGATAGCGCTCAGGATCGAAGCGCCCATTGTACAAAAGCTGGGTTACCCCACTGGCGAGGGCTGAACCAATCGGGCTCCAGTACCACTTGGCCCAGCCGGGGGCGGTGGTCGCCCATACGAGATCGCCCTCCTCCATTCCCCACCAGTAATGGGCAGTTATGCGGTTGTGGCAGTAAATCCAGCGATGTTTGTGCACCACCGGTTTGGGCCTTCCTGTAGTCCCTGAGGTGAAATTTATCGTCATCGGGTCATCCGCAGAGATTTTCACCCTGTCCACCGGGGTGGTATTTTCTACAACATCTTCCCACTCGATCCAGCCGGGTCTTTTACCACCAGCAACGATAAATGTCGTCAGGGGGGAGTTCTTCGCTGCCTCCTCGACCGGCCCCGCATTTCCCACGTGAGAGACGATCACCTTTGCCCCACTGGTAACCGCACGATAGCCGATATTATCAGGTTTTAACATCTCAGAACAGGGGACAGCTACCCCCCCGGCGAAAAATGTCCCCAGCTGCGTGATGGGCGCGGCCGGGCCCCTTGGGAGAAGATGGAGGACAGGGTCCCCCTTCTCCACCCCAAGTTTTATCAACGCGCTCCCGAAGCGACGCGCCCTCTCCATCAGCCCGGAGAAACTCAATTCACCCTTTTCCCCTGCGGCGTCCTCCCACAGGATAGCCGGTTTGTCCGGATTCCTCAGGGCGTGCCCCTCCATCTCATCGACGATGTTGTAATCGGGGGAAATATCCCAGGCAAACCCCTGCACCTCTTCTCTGTAATCCTGCTCAGAAAACCACATCTTGTTCGATCACCTTCTACCACATTTTAAATTGCAGTGCGCTACAAAAGGTTATAGCATAGTGTGGAGTTCCTTTGCAAGCAGGGGGCAAATGAAAACTAAATGATCGACACCTATCTCTCTATCGCAAAGCCTACATCTGGCAAGATCAAACGTGGGGGATCCCGCTTTCTCTCGTTTATCCACCCCGTCTCCAGCGAACAAGATATAAAACGGATAACAGACGAACTAAGACGGGAGCACCATGCAGCAACGCATCATTGCTACGCCTACCGGATTCTCGGGGAGGACGAAGTAATTGTACGGGCACAGGACGACCGCGAGCCAGCGGGTTCAGCAGGGGCACCCATCCTGCAACAACTGGAAGGGGCAAGGCTTTACGATGTGTTGGCGGTGGTGATCCGCTACTTCGGCGGGAAAAAGCTTGGGATTGGCGGGCTTATACGGGCGTATGGGGACGCCACCAGTGAGGCGATCTCACAGGGAAAAATAACAAAAAAGCAGAGACAACGACGGGTTGAAATAGAGTTTCCCCCCGAACTCAACTCAGCGGTTATGGGACTGCTCCACCGCCATCCAGTGCAGATCGAGGAGATGGAGTACGGAGAGGTCGCCTCGATCCGGGTGCGGCTCCCATGCAGTGTCTTATCCACGTTTGAAAGACAGCTGCACGAAGCCACAAGCGCAAGGGCAAACCTCCAGGAGGTAGGATGATAGACGCCATAAGCGGGCGGGTGGCCCGGCGCGGTGCTGACTATATGGTGATTGACACCGGCGCGATCGCCTATCGTATCTTCTGCCCCACGCAAACCCTGGCAAATTACCAGGTGAGGGATGAGATCCTCATATATACCCATTTAAGCCTGCACGATGATGAGCTTAAACTGTATGGATTCTCCTCCTTACAGGAGAGGAAGATGTTTCGTGCCCTGTTGCCCGTTTCCAAGATTGGGCCGCGGCTGGCATTGCAACTCCTTTGTTCCCTATCCCCACAGGATTTTATGCAGGCGGTGGAAAAAGGTGACATCGACCGCCTCTCACAGGTCAAGGGGATAGGCCGCAAGACAGCCCAGCGCATCCTGGTTGAACTTCGTGGTCGCCTGGGCACCGCCCTGGAGACGGCCCTCCCATTATCGGAGAAGGAGAAGACGGCACTCAAGGCGCTAACATCAAAGTCGCTTGGGTTCTCCGCTACTGAGGCGCGTCGGGCAGTGGAGGCCCTGCGTGGCGAGGATCTGACCGTGGAGGAGCTTGTGCGTCGCGCAATACAGACGATCGGGGCCTAGCCATGCGCACCCTCGGAATCGACTACGGTCGCAAGAGGCTCGGACTCGCATTGAGCGATGAGAACGGGATCCTTGCCAGCCCCCTTTCTGTTTATCAGCGCCGTGGCCTTGAACAAGACCTCTCCTCTCTGGACCGACTGGTCAAAGAAAATGGGGCAGGAAATATCATCATCGGCCTGCCATTAAACATGGATGGTTCAAAGGGGAAAATGGCGATGGAGGTGCTCTCATTCAGCGACAGGTTGAGCAAAAGGCTCGAACTACCCGTTTCCACCTTCGATGAGCGTTACACAAGCCTGGAGGCGGAAAGGGTACTACAAGAGGCCAGCCTTTCCCGAAAAAAGCGTAAAATAGCCAGGGATAGCCTCGCCGCGGTACTCATCCTGCAGGGTTGGCTTGATAAGAATAATGAATAAGCCCCGCCCCATGAAATAGCCTACGGCCACCGGCTCTGGCCGAGGATTCCATGGAGCTTAACCCGGGGCTTTATTATGTTCAGACACTTTTTTCTTCGCGGTCAAGGTACTGCAGAATCGCCTCTACTACAAGGTAGTTAACGGAGCGGTCTTTCTTCTCAGCGAGTTTCATCAACCGCTCTACAGGCCGATTCTGCGCCTTATTCTTTGGCACATAGACCGACAACTTATCCAGTAATTGCTTTGGCACGAGATCCTCCTTTTCTAATATAGTAGTTATAGCGAAGTAATGATACCTATTCTTTCTGTCGTTTACAAGCCCCGGTTTCTATATATCATTAAACTGTCTTTTTTCACTTAAGTAAACACCTTTTCATTACAAGCTTTAGTCCCTCTTTTCCAGCCAGCCTTCCAAAAACTCATCGAGCTCACCGTTCATGACTGCCTCTACATTCCCCGTCTCTACCCCAGTGCGGTGGTCTTTCACCAATTGATAGGGATGAAAAACGTAGGAGCGAATCTGGCTTCCCCACTCGATGTCTCTCAACGTTCCCTTAAGTTCTTCGATCTTTTTTGCCTGCTGTACTCGGAGAAGCTCGGCAAGTCGGGAATGGAGAACCCGCATCGCTGTCTCCTTGTTTTGATGTTGGCTGCGTTCGTTCTGGCAGGAGACGACGATCCCCGTGGGAATGTGAGTTATGCGCACCGCTGAATCGGTGACATTGACATGCTGTCCCCCTGCCCCGGTGGAGCGATATGTGTCGATCCTTAGATCCTTGGGATCGATTTTAATCCGTTTTTCCTCAGTGACAGGGATCACGTTCACCGCGGCGAACGAGGTGTGTCTGCGGTGGGCCGAGTCGAAAGGGGAGATGCGTACCAATCGGTGCACGCCGCTTTCACCTTTCAGGTAACCGTATGCATATCGCCCTTTGATCTGGACCGTGGCACTGCGAATCCCAGCTACATCCGCGGGGCTCACCTCCAGCAGGGAGGTTTTGAACCCGGACCTCTCGCACCAGTATCCGTACATGCGCAGCAGCAACTCGGCCCAGTCCTGGGAGTCGGTGCCCCCTGCCCCGGCATTGATCGATAGATAACAGTCGGCGGTATCATGCGGACCTGATAGATAGAGTTGGGTGCGAAATTCCGCCATTTTTCGTGAGAGTTCGTCGGCGTGGGCATCGATGCTTTCCAGTTCATCCTCATCATTCGCCTCCATTGCCAGTTGGTACAGGGTCGCGATGTCATCCAACTCCCCGGATAGCGAGCGATAATATGAAAGCCGAGAGCGGTTTTCCTCAAGCTGCGTGGTTACCTGGCGGGCATGTTTGGAGGCTTCCCAGAACTCTGGGACTGACATCTCTTTTTCCAATCTGTTGATCGTTCCTTCGATCCGTGACGGGTCAAAGATGATCACCGATTTTCTTCAATCGTTCATGTAGTTTAGAGATTCTCTCTTCGTCCATGGATTCCCCTTTTTGGGATGAGGTTAATCGGCCTCCCTGATAAACTCAACCCCTGGTTGACCAAGCCACCGGTATGGCGTAGAGTGGAAAACAATGGTCAATAGTCCAGAGAAGCCGGGTAAATTGTACATCGTATCCCTCCCAATCGGAAACCTGGAGGATATAACCCTGCGGGGGATCAGGGCCCTGCACCAAGTGGATCGCGTCGTCGCTGAGGATTCCCGCCATACCAGGCGGGTTCTCGACCGCTATCGAATAAAGACCCCACTTACCACAAGCTACTATCAGGGGGTGGAGAAAGAACGGGTCGAGCCGCTTCTCTCCATCCTCAGGGAGGGAAGGGATTTGGCGCTGGTGAGCGATGCCGGCACCCCACTGATCAGCGATCCAGGCTATCCGTTGCTACGCGCTGCGTTGGGGGAGGGAATAGAGGTTATTCCGATACCAGGCCCGACAGCGTTGATCGCCGCACTGGTCGCCTCAGGACTGTCAGTTGCCCGATTCATCTTCGATGGCACCCCACCCCGCAAGGCCGGAGAACGCCGCACCTACCTTGAGGCAATCCGTGAGGAACGGCGGACGGTCGTTTTATACGAGTCACCGCATCGCATCCTGACAACCCTCCAGCAGCTGGCTGAGATTCTCCCTCAGCGCCGAATTGTAATTGCCCGAGAGCTGACCAAGATCCATGAGGAGTTTCTGCGCGGGACCCCTGAAAAACTGCTGCGGACATTGAAAAAACGAGACGCGGTACGGGGAGAGTATGTAATCTTGATCGAGGGGGCGCAAAAAAAGGAGGAAAAAGCCTCTGCAGCGGCGGGCCGGCTTGCCGCCATACTCAGCCGTGAAAATATCTCCAATAAGGCGGCTGTGCGGATCATCGCCAGCTGGTTTGACATCCCCCGTAATGAGGCCTACAGGTTAGTACACTTCGACTAGGTATACTTATCGGCCACTGAGGAAGCGGCATAGGCCTGCGGCTTTATCTTTACTGCAAAGCCGCTACCGATAATCATCCCGACGACCTCGTCGATCATCTCCTTTGTGCGCCCGTTCTCACTTATGTCAACATGGATCTCCAGGTTATACTGCAAAAGAGAAAAGGCGGACAATTGTTTTATCAGCCGCTGTGCCAGCTCGAACGACAGCCATGCCTCGCGCCAGATCCTCTGTCTGATAGAGTGGGGATTAGGTCCACGTTGGCGTGTCCAGAAATAGCGCCCACCTTTGCCGATCCTGTGGAGGACGACCGCACTGACAAAGTCGACACGGCTTGAAGAACAGGAGGAGTCAGTACCAATGAGGATCTCATATCGAGCCCTCGGTGCCTGTTCCATCTCTTCCACCAGGGTCATCACGACCTGACGGAAGGACATGCCGCCAATATTCGGGTTGTAGAACTGATCTTCCATGGTATTAAAAAAAGTCTATTGGCAATCGATCGTAAAATCAAGTGGTATATGCTCAGCGTCCAAGGTTATGGGAAAAGCACGAATGACACGAATAAAAAATTGCACCAATGATTCGTGGGATTCGTGATCAGTCAATTCGTGATATATGATCGGCGTTTAGGATCATGATTGAATCACGAATGACACGAACAGACGAATGGCACGAATAAATTACATTAAGGATTTGTGGAATTCGTGATCAGCAACGTACCGTACGGTAAACAGATACATCAAGTAAATGGAAGCAGGATAATGAAACTCGCCCCGCCCGACTCGTTATTCTCCGCCCGGATGCGACCCCCATGTGCCTCTACCCATTGCCTGACAATGGCCAATCCAAGCCCGCTTCCTCCTTCTCCGCGGTCCCTCGCATGATCGCCACGATAGAAACGCTCGAACAGGTGTGGAAGTACGGCGGGGGGGATACCAGGCCCACGGTCGCTTATCCTGATCTCTACCTCGTCCTTCCGGCGGGCCAGAGATATGGTCACCTTTCCCCCAGGAGGGGTATAGCGGATGGCGTTACTGAGCAGGTTTACTATGACCTGCCGGATTCGCTTCGGGTCGATTTCGACCAGGAGGGGAAACGGCTCGCTCTCGATGCTTATTTCCCTCCCTTCCTCCAACGAAGGATTGATCGTCTCCGTCAACTGGTTGACCAGGGCGCTGAGGTCGGTTTCCTCTCGCTCCAGACGGAGCTCGCCCGCCTCGGCCAGGGCCAGTTCACGCAGGTCATCGATCAGGTGACCAAGGTGCAGGGTCTCCTCGTAGATCGGGGCTATGGTTTGAGAATCTGGTCGGTAGATCCCGTCCAAAACCGCCTCCAGATTCCCTTGGATAATCGTCACTGGGGTTCGGAGCTCGTGGGCGATGTCCGCAGTCATGTTCCTGCGAGCCTTCTCCGATCGATGCAGGTTTTCCATCATCCGGTTGAATGAGGCCCCAAGCTGGCCGAACTCGTCTCGCGCCTTAAGCCGCACCTGTTGAGTAAGATTCCCGCTTGCTATCCTTTCGGTGGCGCGGGTCAGCATACGCAAAGGGGAGATGATCTGCGAGATTAAGATAGCGGAAAGGAGCAGGGCAATCCCCGACGCTATCCCACCCCCCATCAATGCGGATCGCTTGGCCGAGGACAGAAACGTCTCTTCTGCAGGGGTAAGTATCGATTCCCCCCCGTAGAGGACAAGGGTACCGAGGTAATTCCCCTCCAGCTGGATGGGGGTACCGTCTTCCAACTCCCCCTCCGACAGCTGATTACCTACCCGGTCCGCGTCAGTTGACACAACCACGGAATCGTCCTCATCGGCCAGTGAGAAGTCCCCGATCAGCGATGTGCGTCGCACGATCAGCCGGCCATTTATGAGAACGCTATAACGTCTGGACAGCAATTGCTCAATCCCCTTCCATCCACCAGTCCGGACCCGATACTCAGCCAGGAGATCGATGACCTGGCTGGCCACCTGTTGTTTGCTCTGCTCGCGGAAGGCGGAGAAGCAAGATGTAATCGAGCGCACCGTGAGGAAATAGACAAGGGCTACCGAGACCAGGATAACGATGGCAAACGAGAGGCCAAGTTTCAGCGCAAATGGAAATCTTCTTCGCATCAATGCCCTCTGGTGAATCTATATCCAACCCCATGTACAGTAAGCAGGTAACGCGGCCCCTTTGGATCGGGCTCGATCTTCCTCCGCAGGTTCTTCATGTGGGTATCGATGGTACGAGCGAACGAATCATATGTATAACCCTGCACTTCGCGCAACAGCTGCAGCCGGGTGAAAACCTGGCCCGGCCGGCGGGCGAGGAAGGTGAGCAGGTCAAATTCGGTCGGGGTTAGCTCCACAGGCCTACCGGCTATCGTAACCTCGCGAGTCTTGAGCTCGATCTCGAGATCACCGCGGGTGATGCGCTCGGCCTCTTCGCTCTCGTCAAGGCGGCGTAATACAGCCCGTACACGCGCCACCAGCTCTCGTGGGCTGAACGGCTTTACAACATAGTCGTCAGCACCCAATTCCAACCCAACAACCCTATCTGCCTCCTCTGCCTTGGCGGTCAACATGATTATCGGTACATTGGAACTGGCACGGATCCTCTTTGTCACTTCTATTCCGCTTAGCTTGGGAAGCATGAGGTCGAGTACGATCAGGTCCGGGTCCCACTCAGCGAGCCCCCGCAGTGCCTCCTCACCATCGTAGGCGGCATAGGTCTTGAACCCCTCGTTTTCCAGGTATGCCCGCACCGTCTGCACAATCTTCTTTTCGTCGTCGACGACCATGATCCGCTGCATAACATCCCCTATTATATATGGTGTGGGAGTGAGTTCTCCCTTGCTCCCCTCGTCCAACGAGGGATAGCATTAAATAGATTGCCCTGCGTTCGTGAAGATGGCGTGAATCGGGGATGAAGATTGTGTAAAGAATAATCTTCTCAGATGAATTATTTGAATTATTAAAAAAGGGGCGGTGGTGAGACTAAGGGCTTTGTTTGAACCAAAAAGGGTCGCCCTGATCGGGGCGAGTTCCACCCAGGGAAAGATCGGCAATGCAATCCTTGAAAACCTGCGGGCTGCCTTTCAAGGGGAGATCATCCCCATCAATCCAAGGACGAGAAAGATGGCCGGGCTGCCCTGCTACCCAGCGATCAGCACAGTCGCAGGGGAAATAGACCTGGCAGTCATCGCCGTTCCGGCACCAAAGGTGCCTGATCTGTTGCGAGAATGCGGTGAAAAAGGCGTTTCTGCAGCCATTGTGATCAGTTCAGGATTCAAGGAGACAGGGGATGAGGGAAGACGGCTTGAGGAAAAACTGGTGGAGACGGCCACGAAATATGACATCAGGCTGCTTGGACCCAATTGCCTCGGTATTATCTCCCCTAAGGTTGGATTGAACACGACCTTTGGCCACCGGATGGCCCACCCGGGCCAGGTGGCAGTTATAAGTCAAAGCGGGGCGTTCTGCACCGCATTGTTGGAATGGGCATGGACGAAGGGACTCGGTTTTTCTCGCTTTATCTCCCTTGGGAACAAGGCCATTCTCGATGAGGCTGACTTTCTCGACGATTTGAAAGAAGATCCTGAAACAAGCGTTGTTCTGGCCTATATAGAGGGGATCGATGAGGGAAAGAGATTTATCGATGTGGCTCGCCGGCTGACTCGCCAGAAGCCGCTTATCGTACTCAAAGCCGGTCACACCACCGCTGGGGCACATGCCGCCTGCTCCCATACCGGGGCCATGGCCGGGAGCGAGCGCGCATATCGGGCAGCGTTCGATAAATGTGGAGCGATCCAGGCGGGGACAGTGGAGGAGTTGTTGGACTACGCCCGCACCCTGAGCAGCCAGCCCCTGCTGCGCTCAAACAGGATAGCGGTGGTGACAAACGCCGGTGGACCAGGGGTGTTGGCAAGTGATGCGATAGAAAAAGAGGGACTCAATATGGCCCACTTATCTGAAAATACATTAAAAAGGCTGAAGGGGTCTCTTCCAACAGCGGCAAGCGTCAACAATCCAGTCGATACTATAGGGGGCACACCCCCACAAATCTACCACAGGGCACTTCAGATCGTGTTAAGCGACGAAAACGTCGACGGGGCACTTGCCCTTTCCGCCCCGGCGGCGATCATTTCATTCCCTGAGCTGGCAAAGGTTGCGACCGAGGTACAAAATGAGTCCGGAAAACCGATACTCTGTAGCTTCATGGCGGAGGACATCGGGGAGGAGGCGAGGGGGATTCTGGATCTGGGTGGTGTCCCCCACTACTTCGATCCGGCACGGGCGGCACGCTCGCTGGCTGTTTTGCACAAGTACGCCCAACAAAAAGATCGGGTAAACGAGACCCCCAAGCACTTTCCATGCAGTAGAACGAAGGTGGAGAGAATCATCCGGCATAACTACAGCGAGGGCACATCCGCCCTTGGCCTTCCAGGGCTAGAGATTTTCCACGCCTACGGTATAAAGACCCCGGTAGGTGGAATCGCTTGTTCGATAGAGCAGGCACAGCAGATCGCCGCTACCATCAGTGGCCCGGTGGTAATGAAGCTCATCTCCCCAAAATTGATCCATAAGTCTGACGTAGGGGGAGTGCTCCTGAACATCGAGGAAACGGCTGTGGCCAATGGATATCAGCGCCTGATTGAAATCGCCAGAGGGCAGGATGTCGAACAGGGCGGGGTACTGGTTCAACAACAGCTCACTGGTGGACAAGAGCTAATCATTGGGATGAGTCGGGATCCGCAGTTTGGACCGGTATTAATGTTTGGCCTCGGTGGAATCTACGTTGAGGTAATCGAAGATGTAGGCTTCGCCCTCAGCCCAATCGGCCGCAACGAAGCCCGGCGTATGGTAGAATCTATCCGCGGGTTCCCTGTGCTCACGGGGCTGCGCGGGGGAAAAGGGGTCGACCTGGATGGGGTGATCGAGGTGATTTTGCGCGTTTCACAGCTGGTAGAGGATTTTCCAGAGATCGAGGAGTTGGACATCAACCCACTTTTGGCCTTCCCTGAGGCTGTATACGCGGCTGATGTGCGCCTCAGATTAAGAAACAAGGGGACGAATCAGTGATAAGGATCATGATCGTATCCACAGAGGCACACGCCGGCAAAAGCCTCCTGGCGTTGGGGCTCGGAATGAGCCTCAATGAAAAGGGGGACCGTTTCTCCTACATGAAGCCGGTCAGCTACGATGTCGCCTACAAAATGGGTGAATCGGTAGACCGCGCTGCGCATGACATCCGGGAGATCCTCGGTCTGGAGGATGACCTGCGGGATATCGCCCCGATCGTGCTTGATGAACCATGTCTACGGGAGGCGATCGAGGCAGGTGATAGGGGATTTCATCGAAGAATCAGGGATTCCTTCGATCGGATAACTCATGACAGGCAAGCAGCTCTGATCGAGGGGCGTCGGTACCTGGGATTGGGTGTGGGGGCTGGATTGAGCGATATGGATCTAGCCGAATCCCTCGGGGCAGAGGCACTGATCATTACCCGCTATGAAGGACCGGAGGCCATCGATCGGATCCTGTGTGCGCTGCGGCTCCTGGATCCCGAGGTACGGCTGTTGGGGGTGGTGTTGAACAACGTATCGATGGATGCTGAGTTCGATCTGGTCAATGATACCTTTGTCCCATTCCTTGCCGATCGCGGGGCGGAGGTGATGGGAATAATACCCTACGAACATCGACTTCACTACGTCTCAATAGGGGAGATCGTGGGGCGGCTCAGGGGACAGGTGATGAACGATGTTTCACTGAATAAGACGGTGGGCCATGTGATGATCGGGGCGATGACACCCCAGGTGGCGCTGCGTGGGCTTCGCCGCAGCCCGGACGTGGCTATGATCACCGGAGGGGACATGGTGGAGCTTCAGCTTGCCGCTATCCAGGCCCCCAGTCTCAGCTGCCTTATCCTTACTGGGAACATCCGGCCGCGGCAGGAGGTTATCATCGAGTCGACAAAAAGGGGCATTCCAGTGGTGGCCGTCGGTCAGAACGCCGCGACCACAGCTGGGATCTGCCAAAGATTGTTCGGCCGTTCACACATCTATCGTAGTGATCAATTGAACACAGCCATGAGCCTTATAAAAAGCAACATTGACATCGAGCGGATTATGGAGAAGGCCACCGATCACTGATCGGTCTCGATGACGTATTCCCAACTTACCTCCGCCACTTTGTTGATCATATTAGTAATCGGACAATAGCGGTTAATCGACAGCTCGATCGCCTTTTTTACGTTTTCTTCCGGCAGATCCCCTTTAAAACGATAGACAAGGCGCAGGCGGGTAAGGACCTTGGGGTGCTCCGCGGCACGTTCATCCTCCAGCTCTATTGAAAACTCAGTCGGAATTGTCTGCATCTTGCGTAGGATGGATATGGTATCCATCCCGGTACACCCCCCTCGGGGGGTGTAGTAGCCGAAGAGGGACTTACTACACCCCCCAAGGGCAATCAGCATCAACTCCACTGGCCTGGGGGCGGAATCATCCCCCCCTACTTTGGCTACTGTATCCATGATTACAGCGTGATTACTCTCCCCGGCCCCCACAAAATTCATCCCGTCTATTAATTTTACGCGTGTCATTCCCATCAAATCACCTAAACATTTAAATACTTGAAAAAACCCGACCAATAAATACAATCTTAGCGCTAAAAAAGCCGTTGAGCAATATGGGGAGCGATATGGATGATAGGAGGGCTTTGGCTGAAATTTTCTCTGCACTCGCCAGCGAGCAGCGCCTGAAGATCGTGGAGATGATCGCTGCTGGAGAGGTGGAGTGCCAGGAGATAATATCCGGACTTGACCTCAGCCAATCAGCAGTCTCCTACCACCTTTGCAAGCTGGAGCATGCCGGGGTGCTGAAGAAGGAGAAGAAGGGTTCAAGAAATTGCTATCGGGTAAAAGAGAGTGTGAAACAGATGATCAAGATTCTAAAACCCAGGAGGGAAAATGGGCCATGAGGTTATAGTGTATACATCCCCGACCTGCGGATGGTGCCAGGCACTGAAGGACTATCTGCACAGCAGAGAGATCGACTTTGATGAGGTCGACGTTGCCGTGGATCCATCGTTGGCGCAAGAGATGATCGAAAAGAGTGGCCAGATGGGGACCCCGGTCGTGGATATAGACGGAGAGATAGTAATCGGGTTTAACAAGCCAGAGATCGATCAGTTATTGGAGCTGGTCTAGGAGGTAGCGTGCAATTTATCCCCGAGAAGGACCGACAATATCTACGAAATGAATTTTCCAAACTGAAAAAACCAGTACGAATTATCCTGTTCAAAGAAGAGTCAGGGTGTGAATCATGCCAAAACACCCTAAAACTCATGGAGGAGACAACCTCCCTCTCTGAGGGGCTCGAACTCTTAATCTACGACCTGGACAAGGACAGAGAGTCGGCAAATGTCTACGGGGTGGACCGTGTACCTGGGGTAATAGTCAAGGGGGAGAAAAATCACGGAATTCGTTTCTTCGGGATTCCAGCCGGTTACGAATTCTCCTCGTTGGTTGAGGACATAATCGATGTGGGAAGAGGGGAGACGTCCCTGTCTCAAACTACAAAAGATAAACTATCGGAGCTTAGGGAACCTTTACACATCCAGGTTTTTGTCACTGCAGCTTGCCCCTATTGTCCAAAGGCAGTGCGCATTGGCCATATGATGGCAATGGAATCCAATAAAATAACTGCGGACATGATTATGGCAAACGAGTTTCCCCAGCTTTCCAACAGATATGGGGTGATGGCTGTCCCCAAGATCATCGTAAACGGGGCACCAAGCTTCGAAGGGGCGCTCCCTGAACAGGAATTTGTCTCCCATGTGTTAGAGGGAAAGGTGTAACACCTGCACCAAATATGCCTTTGTAACTGTTGCAGCAACTTTTTTTGGCTCTTTATCGTTCCGAGTGCGCGTGCTCCGGATTCTTTCACCACGAAGGACACGAAGAGCACGAAGGGGGGTGTAGTAGCCGGTCCTGTTTACTACATCCCCCGAGGTGACATTGAAGTTTATCAGGAGTCCATTCTTCGTGTCCTTCGTGCTCTTCGTGGTGAACTCTTTTCGGCATTTGTACCGTCCGAACTCAACCCCAAGTTACCCACTCGAAACAGCGAATATCCAAGAAAAGGTAGTCAGCTGGCGGACGTAGATTTCGAGGTGAACTTTGTTTGTGTATGGATGCAGTCTCCAGCCGTGATTGTATGTATGGTGTCCGCTCCCCTAACCAGCAACCGGCCGACACAATCTATCCCGGTGGCAACCCCAACCATATCCCCCTGGTTTGTCTGAACGCGAACGGTTTTTCCAATCGTCGCCGACAGACTACGATAACGATTAAGGGATTTTTCACCTGCATCGTCCGGTAGGTTCTGCATAATTCGCCCCAGCAGCTCTTCTCCAGAGACAGGAATTGAGATATGCTCCGCGATACAAGTGGATCCGGGAAGAGGGGCAGTACTAATGTTTACCCCAACGCCGACGATCCCGTAATCATTGCTGGTCTCGACAAGGATTCCGGCTATCTTTTCCCCGTGGACAAGTACATCATTTGGCCACTTGAGCCTAGCGGTAATCCCCAGTTCGATCAGGGATTCCGCCACCGCGATCCCTGAATTGAGTGAGAGCAGCGGGGTAAGGGGCAAGATGAGCGATGCATATAATCCCCCCACCGGTGAACTCCAGCGTCTCCCAAGCCGCCCCCGGCCGTGGGTCTGCGTATCAGCCATCACTATCGTCCCAGGCTGGGCCCCGCTCGAGGCAAGCCTCTTCGCCAGGGTCTGCGTCGATGGGATAGAGTGATAATGCAATAGCTTTTCCATCATTGACGCCTCGTTATTTTGGAATCGGCATGCCCTTCGGCCCGGTGTGTCTCTTCAGCCAACCCGTTTGCCCTGTCTGAACCCCCCACAGGCCCATTTCCCCCCTTTTTTCTCGTAATCGGACTACAAGACAGGATAACCGCGCTTTTTGTACCGGTCAAACTAAATAATGAGGACGCCTTTCAAACTACCAAGCGATCAAGCTTTTTACCGTCTTAACGGGATATCTCCTGGCAGATTGGGTAGAATATGTGGATGCGCACTGCAGGAAGAATAATAACAGATAAGGGAAATCTCACCTCTGGGCCAATAGGGCGTTCCCTATTGGTCCTTGCCTGGCCGATCATGCTTGGCAACCTGTTCCAGACGTTCTACAACGTCATCGATACCTTTTGGCTGGGAAGGCTGGGAAAGGAGGCCGTTGCGGCCCCCACACTCTCCTGGCCGCTTATCTTCTTTATGCTCTCCATCGGCCTGGGGTTCACAATAGCAGGGACCGCTCTTATTGCCCAATACACAGGTGCTCGCCGCTCTGAAGAGGCAAACCAGGCCGCTGGGCAGGTTTTCGCCTTCATGTTTTTGCTCTCTGCCGCGATCGCCATCCTGGGAAACGTGGCTGCTAGACCACTCATGGTTCTGATGGGGGCTGAGGCAAATGTGGTTGAGCTGGCAGCGGCCTATTTGAGGATCATTTACACCGGAATCCCGATAGTCTTTGTCATGTTCGTGTTTAACTCTGTGCTCAACGGGGTAGGGGATACCATCACCCCAATGAAAATGATGGGGGCCTCTGTCGTGCTAAACCTTATCCTCGATCCACTTTTTATATTTGGTTGGGGGCCTTTCCCCGCATTGGGGGTGGCAGGTGCGGCCATTGCCACGGTGGCCTCGCGTGGGATGATAGCCGCGTTCGAGGGTTATCTACTCCTCTCCGGAAGATTGGGAATCCACATTCGTCCCCACCATCTGCGATTGCGCTGGAAGACAGTACGGCAGATCGTAATCATCGGACTTCCAGCCTCCATCGGTCAATCGGGGACAGCCCTTGGCTTCTCACTCATGACCGGGATCCTAGCCCGATTTGGCACAGCGGTCATCAGCGCTTTTGGAATCGGGAATCGTGTCATTTCAATTGTTACCATGCCGGCAATGGGGATGGGACGGGCGACGGCAACCATGGTCGGACAAAACCTGGGGGCGCAGAAGGGCGACCGGGCAGCACGGAGCGCCTGGGCTGGGATGTCTATATCGACGGCCTTTCTCATCTTGGCAGGGAGCTTGGTATATGTTTTCCGTTCCTCATTGATTCGAATATTCATCTCCGATCCAGAGGTGATCTCACTTGGGACCCGGATGTTCGCCATCACAGCTGTGGCTCTATCGTTCATGGGAATACTTCAGGTGATAATCGGCACCTACCAGGGGGCAGGTCATACGGTCTATTCGATGTTTTTCAGCCTGTTTAGACTTTGGGGCCTTCGCATACCACTGGTCTATCTCCTGGGCTTTGCCTTTGATATGCGAGCCGATGGGGTATGGTGGGCGATGGCCCTCTCCAACCTCGGGGCGGCGATCCTCTCATTAGGGATATTCTTCACTGGAAACTGGAAACACCGGGTAATCAAAGAACCACTCATGAAAGTTAAGGGGGCAGCCAAGGAGCCAGTAAGTTTGCAAAGATAGGATTTAACTTCTATTCTCTTGCAGGTCCAGAAAGGAGCGGTAATGCACACGATCACCATCGATGAGGTAGCACGATTTGTGGGTAAGGAGGTCACCCTCCGCGGTTGGCTGTATAACAAACGCTCCAGTGGTAAAATCCTGTTCCTGGAGATCCGCGACGGGACAGGTGTTATCCAGGGCGTAATCACAGAGCCTGATGATCCCACCCTGTTTGCCACCGGCGCTGGGCTAAATCGCGAGAGCTCCATCATCGTCACCGGATCGATCGAAGAGGATAGACGTGCACCCTGCGGCTATGAACTGAAGATCTCTGGGCTCGAGGTCATCCAACCTGTGCAAGCGCAATTTCCCATTGAACTCAAACCACAAACCGCCGGATACCTTATGGATCATCGCCATTTATGGATCCGTACCGGCAGACAGGTCCCAATCCTGCGTATCCGGGACGCAGTATTCCGAGCCGTTCGAAATTTCTTCTACGAGCGCGGCTTCGTCGCCACTGAGGCCCCCATCCTTACCGGAACCTCTGTCGAGGGGACCACCACACTATTCACCGTGGATTACTTCGGCGAGAAGGCCTACCTCACGCAGAGTGGGCAACTCTACCTGGAGGCAACAGCGATGGCGCTCGGTAAGGTCTACTGGCTCGGTCCTGTCTTCCGCGCCGAAAAGTCCAAGACCCGCAAGCACCTAACGGAATTTTGGATGGCCGAAGCGGAGATGGCCTATTATGACCACGAAGCCAATCTGCGACTACAGGAGGAACTCATCACCTACATAGTTGAGACGGTGGTTGCAGAACGAAAGCCCGAGCTTTCCGAACTCAAACGTGACCACGAACAGTTACTGGAAGAGGTCAGTCTACCCTTCCCGCGGGTGAGTTACTCGGACGCCATCGAGTTCCTGCAACAGGCGGGACATGATATAGAGAAGGGGGACGATTTCGGTGCACCGGAGGAAACATCACTCGGTGAACGATTCAAAAAGCCAGTTTTTATCGAGGCATTTCCAACAAGGCTGAAGCCGTTCTATATGAAGAGGTATCCGAACGATCCCACCCATGTTCTAGCAGCTGATCTGATCGGTCCTGAGGGCTTCGGGGAACTGATCGGGGGCAGCCAGCGGGTGGATACACTGGGGGAGCTCACAGCACAGCTCGATGAAAACCATCTCCCCCGCGAGGCCTATGAATGGTACCTCGATCTACGCCGCTACGGGGCTGTCCCTCACTCGGGCTTTGGGCTGGGAATGGCAAGAACTGTCGCCTGGATCTGTGGTGTGCAGCACATACGTGAGACAATCCCATTTGCCCGCCAGATAAATCGACTCTATCCTTAATTGGCCGGCATGATAAGTTCTGAGCCCTTGACAGCCGCCTAACAGATAGTTATACTTCCCCCTTTGATTGGTAATGTTG
>JAYEMK010000078.1:0-3760 GCA_034718095.1 Candidatus Bipolaricaulota bacterium
CCCTTCCCGCATCTTGGTGTCGGCCTGGACGTTTCTCATGCGATAGTAGTCCATAATACCGAGCTGTCCGTTGCGGAATGCCTCGGAGATGGCGCGGGGAATCTCGGCCTCGGCCTCGACAACCGCAGCGCGCCGCTCCTGTACCAGGGCGGTCATCTCCTGCTCTTGGGCGACGGCCATCGCCCGTCGTTCCTCCGCCTTGGCCCGGGCGACCTTGAGATCGGCCTCCGCCTGATCGGTCTGCAGTTGGGCGCCGATGTTCTTGCCCACATCTACATCAGCGATGTCGATTGAGAGAATCTCGAACGCCGTACCGGAATCGAGGCCCCTATCCAACACCCGCTGGGAGATGGAATCCGGGTTCTCCAGAACCGCCTTGTGAGAACCGGCTGAGCCAATCGCCGACACAATCCCCTCGCCAACGCGGGCGAGGACCGTCTCTTCGGTTGCACCCCCCACCAGCCGCTCGAGGTCGGCCCGCACGGTTACCTTGGCGATGGCGAACAGCTGGATTCCGTCCGCTGCCACGGCACCGACCCTGGGCGTCTCGATGACACGTGGGTTGACCGACATCGCCACGGCGTCGTACACATCACGGCCGGCGAGGTCGATGGCTGCCGCCCGCTGGAAGTCCAGGGCGATGTCCGCCTTATCCGCGGAGATGAGCGCCCGCGCGACCCGCTCCACGTTCCCTCCCGCGAGGACGTGGGCCTCAATCGGCGAGGTAGAAAGCTCGATTCCTGCTTTCCACGCGGCGATCATCGGACGAATCACCATGTGGGGATTCACCTTGCGCAGGCGCATACCAATAAATGTCACCGGCCCGACCGGCACCCCGGCCGCAATGGCCGAGACCCAAAGCCCAACCGGGACAAAATAGAAGAATACCCAAATGACCAGAATGACCAACACCGGAATAAGCCACGATAAAATGTTCATGTCTAATCCTCCTTTACCCTCTTTACAACCTTTCGATACCCTTGTTCCTTTATGATCACGATTTGTGTCCCCTTGGGTAGATAGCCCTCTTCACAGGTGACATCCACCCGCTGACCAGCAAATTCCCCTGCCCCCACTGGACGGAGATCGGTCATCGCCACCCCTTGACGCCCAAGCCATGGACTTTCTGTCTTTTTGTAATCCATCTTATCAAAGGCGTGGCCGGTAATGGCTGAGGATAGAATCACCCCACCGAACCTGAGTCTACTTTTAGGGAGCCGCATCAGGAGAAAAACAGATGAGACGAGCACGACGACTAACCCTATAGACACCGCCAAGATCGCTGTCGTCGCCTCGGCAGGGCGGGTGAATGGGCCAACCATAGCGCTGTAAAAACCCAATCCGACCAAAAACAGCCCCACGAGCCCAGCGATACCGAAATCCACGGCGGTAAAGACGAAGATCTCAAGCAGAATTGCCACCAATCCCCCAATGAAGAAGGCGAGGGATTCCCATCCCGATAGGCCGACGGCGAAGTGTGACCAGAAAAAGACACCCAGACCAGCGATTCCTATAACACCGGCCACCCCAAATCCGGGGATCATCATCTCAGTAATAAGCCCAAACACCCCGATGGCAATTAACAGCCCTGATACCCATGGGTTGGTGATCATCTTTATTGCTGAATCCACCCATCGGAATGAAAATCTCGTCACGGCATTTCCTGCCAGGCCTTCCTGTTTTAGGAGCTCCTGAATGCCAGCTGCGGATCCATCGGAATAGCCCCAGTCGGTGGCCTCTTTAGCGGTAAGGGTGAGGAGCTTGCCAGCGGAGATCAACCCGTCTATTTCTACGTCGCGATCAACCATAGCCTCGGCCACCCCCGGTTGACGCCCACGAAACTCGGCCGTTGCCCTGAACAGTGAACGGACTGCGGATATCTCTTTCTCCGAGGCCTCTTGTGGCTCTCCCGCCTGGAAGTAGACGGGGGTCGCTGCCCCCATTACCCCAGCGGGATCGAAGTATATACGCTGACAGGCAATGGCCAAAAGTGCCCCGGCGGAGTATGCCTCGCGATGAATATAGGCCAAAGTGGGAACCTCAGAATCCATGATCACATCCCGGCAGGCCCTCGCCGCCTCCAGGTAACCACCCGGGGTGGAAAACCCGATAACGAGGGCAGCCGCCCCAGCGTCGGTAGCCTCAGCGATGCCGGCGCTCAAGTAGGATACGGTACCACGATCGATGGTGGAATCTATGGAAAGCAGCCATACCCCTGCAGGGGCTTGAGAAAACCCCACAGCGGCCACGAGGAGAAGCAAACCTAAACCGCAATACCAAATTTTCACAAACGTAATGATAGACTGCAGGAGGCTCCGTCGTCAAGTCTTAGCGGACTGTTTTTTGAAAGCCTAAGTTGTGCAGAGGTGGGGCAAATTTCCCCTCAGCAATCGGCTGCGCCCTTGCCCATCCCCTTGCAAGTATATATACTTTTGCATAAATATCTATTGAAAAATATTGTTCGGAAGAGGTGCGCTTGAACCCGCTTACTGTGATTTTCTCGACCGCCGGGGGGCTGGCCCTGTTCCTGTACGGCCTGCGTACCCTAAGCGAGGCACTCAAACGGGCCACCGGGGAACGGATGCGGTTCCTACTCGAACGGCTCACCGGAAAGCCCTATCGCGGGGCAATCGTCGGGGCACTTACCTCAGGAAGCCTACAGTCAAGCAGCATGACGATGGTTCTGTTAATCGGGCTGATCAACGCTGGGATCCTGACCCTCTCCCAGGGAATCGGGGTGATGCTCGGGGCGGAGATCGGGACGACCCTCACCGCCCAGATAATCGCATTCAAAATCGGACACTATTATCTCCCGATTCTCGCGGTCGGATTTATCCTCCGGGAGGCCTTTCGCAAGAGACGAGCGGGTGATGTCGGTCAGGTCATCCTCGGCTTTGGAATCCTCTTTTTGGGAATGGATGTGGTTTCAACCGGACTCCGGGGTCTCACTGAGGCCCCCGCAGTCCTTCACCTGCTGCAATCGTGTGGGTCAAACGTCGGTTTGGGTGTGCTAGTGGGTGCGGGAATTACAGCGATTGTTCAAAGCTCTTCAGCCATGACCGCGCTTGTCATCGCCATGGGAAGTGCAGGGATTCTCACCCTCCCAGCTGCGATCGCCCTCATTCTGGGGGCAAATATCGGGACGACCGTCACCGGGATGATCGCCTCGATTGGTTCATCCCTATCAGCCCGACGGCTGGCGATTGCCCAGGTGGTGGTGAATGTCGTCGGGGTTGCAGTCTTCCTCCCCTTTGTTTCCCCTTATGCAGGGCTGGTCAGTTCGACCACGGGAACCCTCACTCGTCAGATCGCCAACGCGCATAGCTTTTTCAACATCACGGTGACGCTGCTTCTCCTACCGTGTGTCGGAGGGCTTGTCTTGCTAGTAAAGCGGATTGTACCCGGACGAGAGGTCAGGGTCGATGCCACGCCGAAGCACCTCAAGGACGAGCTCCTAAACGCCCCCTCTATTGCTGTCGAGCAAGCGAGGAACGAGCTTCTGCATATGGGCGAGTTGACCTGCGCCATGCTTCGCTCCTGTCGCGAGGCGCTCCTGAAAGCAAAGCTCAAACATGTTGTAAGCGCGATCGAATCCGAGGATGCCGTGGATGCCCTGCAGCGAGAGATCGATAATTTTCTTGGCCGGATCGACGGTAGGCAGCTATCCGCGAAGGAGGCAAAGCGATTGCACATATGGCATCATCTCACTGGGGATATCGAACGGGTTGGGGATCACGCGGTGAATATTGCCGAACGGGGT
>JAYEMK010000079.1:0-3591 GCA_034718095.1 Candidatus Bipolaricaulota bacterium
CCGGGTATGAAGAAAGAGGACCTTGAGATCAAGGTAGAGGATGGAAGGCTCTACATCTCAGGTGAAACCAACCGAGATGAAGAGATAAGGCGGGAAAACTACTTCCGCCTCGGTCGCAGCTACGGCCAGTTCCAACGGTGCTTCCCGCTTCCGCAGGAGCAGATTGAACAAAGTGGAATAAAGGCACGCTTCGAGGATGGCATTCTCAGGGTGACCGTTCCACTCAAGGAGTCGATCAAGGAGAAAGAAAAGGCGATCGAGATCAAGGTCGATTAACCTCGATCGACAAAAACGCTTATCCACAATCGGCCCTGGCTTATGCCAGGGCCGATATTAATTTCCCCGCCGCAGGAGCGATATGTAATCCCGGATATTCCCCACATCTTCCAAATTAAGCGTCATCTGGATCAGCCTATCCAGTTGTTTCCCTGACAAGACCCCACCTGCATTTGCCCTGAATTTTGCGATGAGCTCCTCATCCGACATCGGTCGCTCGGCACGGCCCTTGGCGTGGTCCTCCTGCTTCTTGTAGGTGTTCCCGTCTCGGGTTGTAATCGAAACTATGGCTCGCTTCACCTTGGGGAAGAGGGCGTCGATCTCGGGGTCGGCCTTGACATTGATCTTTAAAAGGAGTTCCCGGACAAACGGATCCTTGAGCGTTTCCTCCTCGAAGTCGGAGGGAAGGACGTTCCCTTTGGCAATCGCAACAGCAATACAGTAAGGAAGCGAGTGATCGGCCGTCTCCTTGGTGGTGGGATTATACTTGCTGGGATCGGAGAGGATATCCGCCCCACGGGTGGTCGTTTTTATCAGGACCTGCTCCACGGCATGGGGGTCGATCCTCTCTTCCTTCATCAACTCGAGCGCCGCGGTGATCGGCTGGTGTGTGAGGGCCTCGGTGGGAAATGCCTTGTAACCACAATCGGTGATGAGAAACTCCTCCCCCAATCCGCCGAGCATGGAGTCAGCATCCCACTTCACGTTGGATACGACCTCAAACACTCCCTCCTTCCCCTCGAATACCTGCCCCGGTCCGGTGTAGCCGGTGGCGGCGAGCAGTGCTGCGCGTACGCCTGCCTCGGTCGCCATCGGATCGGCTGTGTTCTTCATATTGGTAAGCTTTCCGGCCACCACCCCGCCGAGGGTAAAATGACTCGACCCGCTTATTCCGACCGCTGCCACCAGTTCATCCGGCGAGAGGCCAAGCATCCGTCCAGCGACGAGGGGGCTCACCCACTGAGTCAGGCTCGCATGATGCCAGCCCACCTCGCGGATCCCCGGGGCCGCGGCGAGGCACATCCGCATTTCAAGCTCGTAGGCGATTACTATACCTACGATCATATCAATCCCGCTTGCTCCTTTAAATTCAGCCGGGGCCAGGGCGGCTGGGATGATGTCCGATGGGTGCGCCGGGTCCTTTTCCCAATATATGTCGTTGTAGTCCATGGCGCGGATAAGAAGGGCGTTCATCAACGCGGCATTGGGCATGTTCGTCCGAGTTCCGTACCCAATTATCGATGCCTGGTCGGCCCCTCCTATCCCCTGAATGTACCGGTAGGCTGACTGCATGTCCTGGTTGTCCAGCGCCGCAAGGGCACAACCGATACTGTCAAGCAGAAAGCGCTTTGCCTCCCTGCGTGCCGGCTGGGGGATCTTATCATAGCGAAGTTCAGCGGCAAATTCGGCCAGCCTGCTGCTGATCGATTTCATAGTCGCTCCTTATAGACCGGCGGCAATCGCGGCGGCCATCTCCAGGGTGGAGGCATTACCTCCCATATCGTATGTCCGCAACTGGCCAGTGGACACCACCTGTTCCACCGCTTGCTCGATCCTCTCCGCGAGTTCCCGTTCGCCGAGATAATCGAGCATCATCTTTGCGGCCCTGATCGTGGCAATAGGATTGACCTTATATTTACCGGCATACTTGGGGGCCGAGCCGTGCGTCGGTTCAAAGACGGCGAATTCATCGCCGATGTTGCCAGAGGCGGCGAATCCCAGTCCCCCCACAAGCTGGGCAGCAAGATCAGAGACAATGTCCCCAAACATGTTAGATGAGACCATCACGCCGTAATTTTGCGGGTTTTTTACAAGCCACATGCACATCGCGTCCACATTCGTCTCCCAAAGCTCGATCCCTGGATATTCCTCAGCGATCCGGCGCGCCTCCCTCACCATAAGTCCAGAGGTCTCGCGGATGACATTCGGCTTCTCCACAACGGTGACCGATGAATAACCGTGTCCCTTCGCATACTCAAATGCATCGCGAATGATCGTCCTGCAAGCCTCGCGGGTAAATATACGTGTTGATATCGCCATATCCTCATTCGGAACATCGTTAAATCGCTCCATCTTTGGATGGACAGCGAGCGCAGAACGCACCGCTTGCGTGACCGGATGAAACTCGACCCCGGAATAAAGCCCCTCGGTATTCTCACGGAAGACGACAAGATCGATGTCATCTCTCAGGTTGAGAGGATTTCCTGAATAGGCCTTACACGGGCGTAGATTTGTGTGCAACCTAAAAAGCTGCCGCAGCCTTACGATTGGGCTGGAGTAAACATAGCCTTTGCCCTTGAGTTGTGGGGCAAGCTCTGCCTCAGCCTCGTCCTTCGGTTTGGAGGTGATCGCCCCGAACATACAGGCGTCAGATGACTTCAACAGATCAATCGTCCGCTTCGGAAGCGGATCTCCCTCTGTCTTCCAAAACTCCCAGCCTACGTCCCCTGGCTGATAATCAGCGGAGAACCCTACTTTGTCCAATACGATCTTAGCCGCCTCCAATACCTCTGTCCCAACACCGTCACCCGGTAACCAGGCGATCTTGTACCTTGCCATGCTATTTCCCCCTTATTCCTCCTGTAGTATTTTTTCGTGTATGGGATCAACCCTCAAACATCAGGATCACCAACACCTTATTGGAATCTGATGCTAATTACCTTTGTGGATCATAGTCCCGTTTTTAAAGTCGAACAAGCTATGTCGCCCCCGAGATCATCGATTACTGCTTCCTTATCCAGGCTAGCGGCATGAGCAAAGATTGTCAAACTAAAGGCAACAAGCATTTCCTTTCTGGTTCCTTCCTCACGTGTGGAATCAATTTCTAACCGTTGGGTGGGTCAATTTTCGACCGTTGCGTCCATGGTTTTTATTTTTTCCATCTTACCACCTCAAAGTTACTTATCAGCCGAGTAATATACCGCCTAACGTTTTGTGGATAAAAGAAGTTGCCGAAGGCAATTTGGGAAAATCTTTGATTTCCCTTTTATCCGCTGTTAGGCGAAGTAGTAATATCATTATCTTTTCATTCTATTTATTGAAGTATTCTCTTTGTATCACAGCTTGTGAGATTTTACTGCTGGGGCCATCTCCTCTAGCAACATTGACAGATACTTTGCCTTCTAGTGCCTGAAATATCTCCGATACATCACTATGTGTAAAACCCGGACAAAGTATAATGGCATCTATCTTCTCCTTTTCATAGATACTTTTGGAAACTTTAATTGCTTCGTCTTGAGTTCTCACAACAAATGTCAAAAGCCTATACTTTCCTGTATCAATAATACTTTTATGCTTTTCATAATCGGCATCAGG
>JAYEMK010000080.1:0-3542 GCA_034718095.1 Candidatus Bipolaricaulota bacterium
TTCGGCTATCTGCTGAGATCAAGGCACTATATAAATTATCCCTCGCCGATGCCTGGATCATCGCTACCGCGCTCAGGGAGCAAGCGCAACTGGTGCATAAGGACCCGGAGTTTGAGCAAGTGAAGGAAAGGGTCCACCTCCTTTCCCTTCCCTACAAGCATGGGTAAGCGATAGCAGCCTCGTCCATGACGAATACGTTATAGTCACCACATGCTACCCAGCACGAACCTCTTGTTACTCAACTCCTCCAAGGCGGGAAAAACTTGGTGGGTGGTAGAGGGCTCGAACCTCTGACCTCATGCACGTCAAGCATGCGCTCTCCCAGCTGAGCTAACCACCCTTCGGGAGGCGGCGAGCGGATTCGAACCGCTGAATCGGGGATTTGCAGTCCCCTGCCTTTCCACTTGGCTACGCCGCCCTTATGTATAAATTATATGGATTGACGGTTGACAGTCAATCCAAGGGAAAACAAGATCGAGCGGCGTTTCCTTAAGATTCTTCCTTTGTCTTCTCTGCCCGCTCCATCATCTCGTCGATGGAGCCGACCATGTAGAACGCCTGCTCGGGGGTATCGTCAAGCTCCCCATCGACTATCATCGCAAAACCCTTGATCGTGTCCTCCAGCTTGACGTAGGCCCCGGAACGGCCGGTGAAATTTTCGGCAACGTGGAACGGTTGTGACATAAATCGCTGCACCTTGCGTGCCCGCCGCACGGACAGCTTGTCCTCTTCGGACAGCTCGTCCATCCCCATTATTGCGATGATGTCCTGGAGATCCTGGTAGCGCTGTAAGATCTCCAGCGTGCGCTGCGCGACACGGTAGTGCTCGTTCGAGATCACACGTGGATCGAGCATGTTGGAGTTGGACTGTAATGGGTCAACCGCCGGATAGATCCCCTTTTCCACGATCGCACGGGACAGGGTCACCACCGCGTCGAGGTGGGAGAACACGGTTGCCGGTGCGGGGTCGGTCAGGTCATCGGCAGGCACATAGATCGCCTGCACTGAGGTGATGGAACCCCTCTTCGTCGATGTTATCCGCTCTTGCAGCTCCCCCATCTCTGTGGCCAGGGTCGGCTGATAACCGACCTCGGAGGGCATACGACCGAGGAGTGCGGATACCTCGCTCCCCGCCTGCGCAAAGCGGAAGATGTTGTCGATGAACAGCAGGACGTCCTGGCCCTCCTCATCCCGGAAGTACTCCGCCAGGGTCACCCCGGACAGCCCGACCCTGAACCGTGCCCCCGGCGGTTCATTCATCTGCCCGTAGACCAGGGCCGTATTCTCCAGCACCCCGCTGTTCTGCATCTCCAAATACAGATCGTTCCCCTCGCGGGTTCGTTCCCCCACCCCGGCGAAGACGGAATAACCGGAGTGCTCATAGGCGATGGAGCGGATGAGTTCCATGATAAGGACTGTCTTTCCCACCCCGGCACCACCGAATAGTCCCACCTTTCCCCCCCTGGGAAACGGGGTGACGAGGTCTATTGCCTTGATTCCTGTCTCGAAGATCTCTGCCTCAGTCTCCTGGTCAGTAAGCGAGGGTGCCGCCCGGTGGATAGAGTAGCGTTTTTTCGCCTGTGGTGGTGGTTTCTCGTCGATCGGTTTCCCCTGCAGGTTGAACATCCTCCCCAGTGTCTCCGGTCCCACCGGAAGGGTGATCGGTCCACCGGTACTTATCACCTTCGCCCCGCGGGCCAGGCCGTCGGTCGAGCCCATGGCGATCGCACGCACTACTTCGTCCCCCAACTGCTGTGCCACCTCGAACAGGAGATCGTTTTCCCCATCTTGGGGTATGATCAATGCGTCGTTTACTCGGGGAAGGTCCCCCTTTTTAAACCGGGCGTCGATGACCGGTCCTTTCACCTCAAGGATGGTCCCTGCCGCTTCTTTATCTGCCATATCTGCTTTCTCTCAGCGCTCGATTTTTCATCTCTGCAGTGCCTCCGCCCCTCCCATGATATCCAGTAACTCCCTGGTTATCGACTGCTGCCGTGCCCTGTTAAAGCGGCGGGTGAGGGTGTTGATCATGTCCTCCGCGTTGTCAGTGGCGTTTTTCATCGCCTGACGGCGGATGGCGTGTTCGCTCGTCTTCGTCTCGACAAGTGCAGAAAAGAGTTTGCTCTCAAGATACAGAGATAGTGTGTAGTCAAGCAGTGTAGATAGATTCGGCTCGAGGATCGCCTCTTGCATTACTGGTTTCACCTTAATCGGAAGGAGCTCCTCTGTGACCGTGCGCTGTACCAAATCGGAGGAAAATTTCATGTAGACGAGGATAACCCTCCCCAGCTCTCCCTTCCGGTAGAGCGAAGCGAGGTAGGTCGCCATTTGTCGTGCCACGGCTGCGGTAGGGGTCTCGTAAATATTGGTGTAGCTTTGCAATATGTCGGCCCTGTGTCTGACGAAGAACGAACGCGCCTTCTCCCCACCGGTGATGATCATTCTTTTTCCTCCCAACTCGCTCATGAGGTCGTAGGCCCTCCAGTTGAGCTCGCCTTTGAATCGGCCGCACAGACCACGATCCGAATTCAATACGAATATCCCCACCTTGTCTCCCCCGTTATCGACGGTGAGCGGATGGGATATCTCGCGCTCCTTCGCCTGGGCAAGGAGGACTGCCAGGCATGATTCCAGTTGTCCCATCCAGGGTTGAATCATCCGTAGCCTCCGTTTCATCCGGGTTAGCTTTGTCATTGCGATCGCGTTCATAGCCTTGGTGATCTGCCTGATGTTATCTACGTTTTTGATCCTTCCCTTTATCGCCCGGGCCCTCGCTGACATCTACCCTCCGAACCTTTCCTTGAACTCGACGACTGCCTCCTCCAGAGATTTTTCTACTTCATCCGTGAACTCTGCAGTCTCCTTGATCTTCTCCAGGATCTCCTCGTACTCAGAGTGGAGGAACCGCAGCCATTCCTCTTCGAAACGTACTACCATAGGAACATCGATATCCGCCAGGTGGTTTTCCACCGCTACGTACAGGACGACTACCTGATCCTCAACCGGCATCGGTTGATACTGCTGCTGTTTCAGCGTTTCCATCAGACGTTCGCCCCGGGCAAGTTGTGCCTTGGATTCATCATCGAGATCGGAGGAGAACTCAGCAAATGTCTCCAGTTCACGATATTGAGAGAGTTCCAGTCTGAGCTGGCCAGCGATCTGCTTCATCGCCGGGATCTGGGCAGCCCCCCCTACGCGCGACACCGAATAGCCGACGTTGATCGCGGGGCGGAACCCCTGGTTGAACAGGTCGCTCTCCAGATAGATCTGGCCATCGGTGATTGAGATGAGGTTGGTCGGGATATAGGCGGTGATGTCCCCTGCCTTGGTCTCGATAATTGGGAACGCGGTGAGTGATCCGCCCCCGTGTTCGTCCGACAGGCGGGCTGCCCGTTCCAACAACCGGGAGTGGGTGTAGAAGATGTCCCCGGGATATGCCTCACGGCCAGGCGGGCGGCGCAAAAGAAGGGCCAGCTCGCGGTAGGCAACCGCATGCTTGGATAGATCGTCGTAGACGATGAATGCGTCCTTCCCGGCGTACA
>JAYEMK010000081.1:0-17099 GCA_034718095.1 Candidatus Bipolaricaulota bacterium
CCGGTGGAGAAAGCGTCTTTTGATAGGCCTGCAGGGCACGGCGTTGGGCCGCGTTCAGCTGACGGGGGACGATTACTTCCACCTTGACGAAGTGGTTTCCCTTGCGATGGTTGTGCAGGTCAGGCATTCCTTTCCCACGTAGCCGTAGTACGGTTCCCGGTTGGGTACCTCCTGGAATGGTCATCCTCTCCGTTCCCCATAGTGTGTCCACCTCTAATTTTGTCCCCAACACCGCCTGGCCATAGTGGATCTTTACCTTGGAGTGGATATCCTGGCCTTGCCGCTCGAAGTATGGATGGGGAATCACCTCAATGACGATGTACAGATCACCGGGTGAACCACCCCCAGGGCCTACATTCCCCTGCCCTCGCAGCCGTAGGCGAGAGCCGTTATTCACCCCGGCAGGGACACTGATCGAGACCTTTTTTCTCTCCTTGACCCGACCTGTCCCATGACAGCGTTGACATGGGGTATCTATCAACTCTCCTGTTCCTTTGCACTCGGGACAGGTTCGGAGATTGACAAAGGTCCCCAGCAGGCTCTGCTGCCTGTACTGTACCTGTCCTGTTCCGCCACAGGTTGGACAGGTGCGCTTTTTTGTCCCTGGTTCCATCCCTGTCCCACTGCAGCGCTTGCAGGGGACCATTCTTGGAATGGTAACCTTCATTTTCGTCCCTGTCGCGGCGTCCTCCAGGGTGATGCGTAGCCGATATTCGATAGACTCCCCTCGTTGGGATTGTCTCGTTTTTGTGGCTGTACGGGGCCTCCCTTGGTGGAAGAAGAGGTCGAATATGTCGTCGAAATCCCCGAAACCGAACTCGGAGAAGGCCCCTCTCGCCCGGCTAAAGTCAGTGGGGCCGAAGTCAAACCCTTGGGCCGGGCCAGCGTGGCCATAGCGGTCGTACTGAGTACGCTTGTTGGGATCCGAGAGGATCTCATAGGCCTCTGCCGCTCGTTTGAACTCCTGTTCCGCCCTCTTTCTCGAGTTGGGGTTTCGATCCGGATGGAGTTCCTTTGCCTTGCGGCGATAGGCCTGCTTTATCTGTTCTGCCGAGGCATCGCGGGATATCCCGAGCACCTCATAGTAATCGCGTTTGGCCACGCCTAAACCCTCCTGTCGATGGTTATTCCTTGTCCTTATCCTCCTCGTATTCAGCGTCCACGTAGCCCTCTTCGCTCTCTTCTTGGTTGGTGGACGCCTCCGAAGAGGCCTGTTTGTATGCCTGTTGTGCTAATTCTTGCGAACTTTTGCTCAAATCTTGCATTGCCTGACGGATCTCCTCTACCTTTGCCCCCTGAGAGAGCTTTTCCTTGAGCCGACGGAGTTGGTCCTCTATCTCCCCACGTTTTTCTGAGGATACCTTGTCCCCCAGTTCGGAGATGGATTTCTCCACTGAGTAGACGAGCTGGTCCGCCTGGTTGTGTACCTCGATCTCTTCAGCCTTGCGCTTGTCCTCTTCAGCGTGCTCCTCGGCCTCCCTTTTCATCCGCTCAATCTCGCTTTCGTTGAGCCGAGAGGATTCCTTGATCGTGATTGAGGAGCTCTTGCCAGTTGCCTTATCCTTGGCTGTCACGTGGAGGATCCCATCGGCATCGATGTTAAACGTGACATCAATCTGTGGTACACCTCGAGGAGACGGGGGTAGCCCGGTCAGTTGAAACTTCCCCAGTTCTTTGTTGTCGGCGGCCATCTTTCGCTCCCCCTGGATAACGTGGATTTCCACGCTGGGTTGATTGTCCTCAGCTGTGGTGAACGTTTTAGTCTTCTCGGTGGGGATCGTCGTGTTGCGTTCAATGAGAGGGGTCGCTACCCCACCCAGTGTCTCTATGGATAGGGTGAGCGGGGTAACATCGAGGAGGACTATCTCGTCCACCTCCCCGGCAAGCACACCTCCCTGGATTGCCGCTCCAGCTGCCACAACCTCGTCTGGATTGATCTCTTTGTTGATCTTCCCCGGGATCCGCTCAGAGATGAGATCGCGAACCTTGGGGATGCGGGTCGATCCCCCCACCAGCGCCACCTGGTTGATGTCGTCCTTTGTCTTTTTTGCCTCTCGCAATGCTGAGGTGACCACCGCAGCCGTTTTTTGCAGTAGATCGTCTATCATCTGCTCGAACCTGGCCCGAGTCAGCTTTTTTTCCAGGTGCTTTGGCCCGCTGGCATCGGCGGTAATGTAAGGGAGATGGATCGTCGTCTCTTTACGGGTCGATAGTTCCATCTTCGCTGCCTCAGCTGCATCCTTCAGCCGCTGCATAGCGCTTGGATCGTTGTGCAGATCTATCCCAGTATCCTTGCGGAACTCCTCCACTAACCAGTCCATGATCCGCTGGTCGAAGTCATCACCGCCGAGCTTGGTGTCCCCGTCAGTTGCCACCACCTCAAATACCCCATCGCCGATCTCCAGGATAGAGACATCAAATGTCCCCCCCCCGAGGTCGTAGACCAGGATCGTCTCGTTATCGCTCTTGTCGAGGCCGTATGCAAGGGAGGCCGCGGTCGGTTCGTTGATGATCCGCATCACCTCAAGCCCAGCGATCTTTCCTGCATCCTTGGTTGCCTGTCGTTGTGCATCATTGAAGTAAGCGGGGACCGTTATCACCGCCTTATTTGTCTTTCTTCCCAGGTGGGCCTCGGCATCCTTCTTTAATTTCTGGAGGATCATCGCCGAGATTTGTTCAGGTGTGTATTCGGTTTTCTTTCCATCAAATTCGATTCTCGCCCGGTAGTCCCCGCCCATCTTTCGTTTGATCGATGTGATCGTGTGTTGTGGATTGGTTATCGCCTGGCGTTTTGCCAACCGGCCCACCAGTCGCTCACCCTTATCGGTGAATGCCACCACGGAAGGGGTTGTCCTTTCACCTTCCGCATTGTTTATTATCTCCGGATCGCCGCCTTCTAGTACGGCGACACAGGAATTTGTAGTTCCAAGGTCAATTCCGATTATCTTTTCCCTCATCGTTCCTCCTTATCATCCCGATTTGTGATTTTCTCTTTGCTTACCTTCACCTTGCTTGGGCGTAGCACCCTCCCGTTTCGGAGATAGCCACACTCGAACTCTTCAAGGATCAGGTTCTTCTCTTTGTCACTTTCCACACTTAACAGTGCCTCATGTCTGGCGGGGTCAAATACCTCCCCGATTGGCTTGATCCGGTCCACCCCTTTTTGTCTGAGGAGTTGATCGAATTGGGCGAATATCTTCTCCATCCCTTCAACGAGCGCCGAGGTGTCTTTGTTCCCATTGAAATTAGAGAATGCCCGTTCCATATTGTCATACAGGGGGAGAAAATCGAGGATTACGCGATCTGCTATTTTCTCCTCTTGTGTAGCCGACTCTCGTTTGATTCGCCGTTTGTAGTTTTCAAACTCCGCTTGTAGGCGTTTCAGACGATCGATGTAGGAGCTGATCTCCTCCTTTGCGGCCAGCAAGGCGGCCTCTTCAGCGGTTTGTTTCTCTGTCCTTTCAGGGGTCTTTCCCTTGACTTCCTGTTCTACTTTTTTCTTGTCTTTCATCATATTGATCACCTTTGGAACCCCGCCTGCAAGCGGCGATAAGCAATGCCTCCAGGCGGTTTGCAATGTAACTTGTCGTTGAGAGTGCCTTTCCATAGTCCATCCACAGTGGGGCGATCACCCCAAGAAGTCCGGAATAAGGACGGTAGTCACTCGTCACCAGGCTGTAGTCCTCCAGGCCAGGAAGGGGGCAATCCCCAACCGCGATTACCAATCCCTCCTTGTCGGCCCTTCTATTTGTGATGGTCTCGATAAATGTGTTTTCATCCTGCACGGCGTGTATTAAAGAGGAAAACTGTTTCATCGCGTTTTCCGAGTCTGCGGCTTGTAGATTCTTGGCAACGTTGAGTATCCCCTCCACATATAGATGTTGCCCCATTCGTTGCTCAAGGAGATCGCGCAGCACGAACAGGGCTTCGCGCATCGGTCTCTCGTGCCATCCCTTCGGTCCCTCATGTAGTGCCAGGCTTCGCACCTCCCGCAGGCTCATCCCGTATAGGTTGTCGTTAATCAGCCTCATCATCCGCTCTATTTTCCCGGCAGGACTATCCTGTTGCAGGTGAATCAGGCTGTGTTCGACGATGCCTACGTCGGAAATGATGGCCAACATGACCAACCGCGGGCCTATCCGCGTCAGCACCACACGTTCCAGCTGGCTCTCCTCCAGCCGTGGTGAGACTACAAACCCGGCATAACCGGTGATGTTTCCAAGCAGGAACGCTGTTTGGCGCATCATGTCCGTTATCTCCCGGCAGTATACCTCGTAAAACTCAACGAGCCCCAGATATTCCGGTCTTGTCAATTGGGATAGATCGAGTAGCCAATCGACGAAGAAACGATAGCCTTTCTTGGTCGGGATCCTCCCAGAGGAGGAATAGGGTTTCTCGATATAGCCGCTGGCCTCCAGCGCGTTCATGTCGTTTCGCACGGTGGCCGAGCTGACATGAAGACCATAATCCTCGATTAGCATCCGCGAGGATACCGGCTCATGTCGCTTGACATATCTGTCCACAATCTCCTTCAAAACAAGCCTGTGTCTTTCCGGAAGCATAATTTATCACTTTTAGCACTCTATAGCATCGTTTGCTAAATAGTAGCCAATGTGGACGGGATTGTCAATGTGAGGTGAATGGGGCGTGTAGCTTGCGGGGCAGTTTTAGTTCAATCGTTTCTGCCGCAACAATACTTGTACTTCTTCCCAGAGCCGCAGGGACAGGGATCATTGCGGCCGGGTTTCTTTTTCCGCTTGGCCGGCGGCTGACTTTTTTTGCTGGCCTGGGAGTCAGAGGTATGAACGTAATGTAGATCCCGCGTTTTGGCGGATTTTGCAGGGCTCGGGGACGGGGCGGTCAGACGAGGGTTGAGGAGGGAACGGATGATCTTCTGTGCCGCGGATTGCAGCATCTCCTGAAACAGCTCAAATGAGCCCCGCTTAAACGCGACGAGTGGATTACCTCCCCCGTAAGCGGTCCAGCCTATTCCCTCTCGCATATCATCCAGGGTATAAAGATGGGAAAGCCAGGATTCATCGATTGTGGTCAGGATGACGTAGCATGCTACGATACCAAACCGCTCTTTCAGTCGCTCTCTCTGGGTGGCAAGTGCCCCCAACAAATGCCCCAAAACCTGTTGCTGTAGGGAATCGATCCCATCCTGTTTTAATTTAGCGATGGGGGAGATATGAGATAGTTCTTTTTTAAGAGCGGGGATGTTCCATTTCTCTGCCGGCTGAGTCGGATCCGTATAGTTTGCGAGGAGATTCTCCGAATATTCCTCGATAAGTTCCTGCATATACTGATCGATATCATCAGTGGGGATCGAGGCGGCCTGATCTGGGGGGGGAAGAAGAAAGCGGGCACGCAGGGAGTAGATTGCCTCCCGTTGTTTGGCGAGCACCAGGTCGTATTCTAAGAGGCGCTTTCTGATCTCGAAGTTTCTCTCTTCCACCCGTTTCTGAGCACGGCGAATCGCGGCTGATAGGATGTTATGCTCGATTGCCTGTCCCTCTTCCATCCCGACCCTGTCCATCAGTGCAGCGATCCTGTCGCCCCCGAAGATGCGGATCAGGTCATCCTCAAGGGAGAGGAAGAACTGTGACGAGCCAGGGTCCCCTTGACGGCCGGCACGACCGAGGAGTTGGTTATCGATGCGGCGGGACTCGTGTCGCTGGCAGCCGATCATATGTAGCCCACCGAGTTCGGCCACCCCTGGCCCTAGTTTGATGTCCGTTCCACGGCCAGCCATGTTTGTGGCAACTGTAACCGCACCTCGCTGACCGGCCTGCATTACGATCTGAGCCTCTTGTTCGTGGTGCTTGGCATTCAACACGTGGTGTGGGACATCTCGCACCTTCAGCAAGGAGGAGAGCCGCTCCGATTTTTCGATCGAGTTTGTCCCGATCAAAACCGGCCGGCCCTTTGCATATAGTTGTTTCACCTCGTCCGCAACCGCCTCGAATTTTGACCGTTTGCTGCGGAAGAGGACATCTGGCCTTGCATCACGTAGGAGAGGGCGATTTGTGGGGATGACGAGTACAGACAGCCCGTAGATCTGTTTGAACTCCTCCTCCTCTGTCTTTGCGGTTCCCGTCATCCCGCATAGGCCTTTGTACAATTGGAAGTAGTGCTGAAGGGTGATCTGGGCAAGGGTCTGCGACTCCCGCTGTATCCTCATCCCCTCCTTTGCCTCCAGTGCCTGGTGAAGCCCATCAGAGTAGCGGCGGTCGGGCATCAGTCGGCCGGTGAACTCATCGACGATCATCACCCGACCATCTTTTACTATGTAGTCGCTCTCCTTTTTAAACATGTATCGCGCCTTAAGCGCGGTCTCCAGATGATGGAGAAGCTCTGTGTTATCCGGGGAATAGAGGTTGTCGACCGACAGCGAGGATTCCGCCCTTCCAATTCCCTCATCAGTTAATGTAAGACGATGTGTCTCTTCATCAATCTCAAAGTCCCTGTCCCGTTTGAACCGGCGTGCAAGCTGGGCGAACTTGTTGTAACGACGGCTCGATTGAGCCGTAGAGCCGGAGATGATGAGGGGGGTGCGTGCCTCATCGATGAGAATATTATCGATTTCGTCTACGATTGCGTAATCCAGCGGTCCTTGTACTCGTTGGGCGGTTGAGAGGGCCATGTTGTCTCGCAGGTAATCGAAGCCGAACTGGTTGTTTGTCCCGTAGGTGATATCGGCGTCGTAAGCGGCCTGACGTTCCTCAATCTTTATCCCCTCTTGAATGAGCCCAACGGAGAGGCCGAGGAATTCGTAGATCGGTCCCATCCATTCCCGGTCGCGTCTGGCGAGATAGTCGTTCACAGTAACTATGTGTACCTTTCCCACCAGGGCATTGAGATATGCAGGGAGGGTGGCAACGAGGGTTTTTCCTTCTCCTGTCTGCATTTCGGCGATTTGTCTGTTGTCCAGGGCTAATGCCCCGATGATCTGCACGTCGAACGGCCGCATCCCGACGGTGCGTGCGGCCACCTCTCTTACCAGGGCAAACACCTCGTCGCGGATCTGTCCCTTTGTCTCACCCTGTTCTAGGCGGGCCCGGAAATGGTCGGTTTTTGCTGTGAGCTCATCGTCCGAAAGCCCCTCGAGCTGAGGGCCAAGTTCATTTATCCGCTCCAGGTGGCGGTGCAGGCTACGCAGTTGTTGGGCGTTTGTCTGTCCGAACATGTAATCGATGGTTCGACTGATAACTTCGATTGCCATAAATGACCCCTTTTCGAGTATAGGAAGGGAAGGCCTAAGGTTCAAGGGGTGGGCGGAGGGTCTGCCGAATGGTCTGGGCTGGCGACTATGAGCCGGACCAGCCGGCCCAGCAATCGGCCTTGTTTGCCAAGCAGCGGGACGAGGGGGATTAAGTTTCTCCACAGGGAATGATCGGATAGAAACGCCTTGACCAATCTGCTGGGATAATCGATGTCTCCTTCCTTCTCGATCAACCGCTGGATTTTCGCATGGTCAATAAAGGAGAGGATCCTGTCCAGTTCATGGTCGGAGAGGGATGATAGCGCCTGGTGGGCCAACCACCCAAATTCAAGTTCATCCCCTAGCCTGCCCCGCCAACGACGCTCATATTCCAGGAGGGTCTTCTCGTCTGTCTTGCCGGTTAGCGCTGCATAGCCTGCAATCTCTCCTGCAATCCTGGCACAGAGGCTGCCCGTGTAGATCCCCCCCCCCGAGGTGGGCTTTACCTGGCCGGCGGCATCCCCTACAAGCAATGCCCCATCGGTTACGGTGCGTCTGCAGGCGCCGATCGGGATCAGTCCTCGGATACGCTCGATTATCTCCCCGGGGAAGCGTCGCCTGAGCAGGTGATTTAGCCGTCTTTCTATGTCTGCCTCCAGGGGGGCGGCCAGCCCCACCCGTAGCTGTCCCTCCTCCGCTGGGACCGCCCACGCGAAGAAGCCCGGGGTCAATTTTTGCTCGAAGAAGATCTCCACCCCGTTTTGCAGCCGCGGCTCCGTGGCTACTATGGCCTGGCTTGCCCTTAGGAGCCTAGCTGGTTTGGGGAGAGAGAAACAGCGGGCGACAGTACTCATTGGCCCATCCGCCCCGATGATCAGGCCTGTTTTGACCTCTTCTCTGCCCGTTTTACCTCGGAGGAACACCCGGCCTGGGGCAGCGAAATTGGCACAAGCCTGATAACGGATATCCACCCCAACTGAGGAGGCGAGCCCCAACAACTCTCGATCCAGTTGGGCCCGGTCGAGGACCAGTCCCTTCACCGTGTTCGACTTTATCTCCAATTCCCGTCCATTGGGGGCATGCAGAATGCCCCCCTTTATCTCACGCAGGATGCTTTTAGGACTGGTGCCGGTCATCCTCAGGGTGCGTGGGCTGACCAGGCCGGTACAGTGGGCGGGTCTTCCTGATCCGTCACCCCGCTCGACCAGCAGAACCCTTGCCCCGACGTTGGCTGCATGGCGGGCCGCTACCGCCCCGCTGGGACCACCTCCGATGACAGTTACGTCGTATTCTTTCATCTTCTCTGGCTAGCCTCCCTCCCGTTTTGGTGCCCTGGTCATTATCTCCTCCACCAGGCCCCCTGGATCCGCCCCCTGATAGAGAAGGCGGTATACAGCGGCAGTGATCGGCATCTCTATTCCTTTTTTGAGGGCAATATTGTGCACAACCTCAGTGGAGTATACCCCCTCGGCGACCATATCCATCCCGGCGAGTATATCAGCGAGCGGCTCCCCGGTTCCTACCCTGTAGCCTACGGAGCGGTTGCGGCTGTGAGTGCTGGTGCAGGTGGCTACAAGATCCCCAAGTCCGGACAGGCCGAAGAAGGTCCTCTCCTTCACCCCGAAGACGCGGCCGAAACGGACCATCTCCGCGAGTCCACGGGTTATAAGTGCCCCACGACTGTTATCCCCATAACCGAGGCCGTCGGAGACCCCAGTCGCCAAAGCGATGACGTTCTTCACGGCAGAGCATAGCTCTACTCCACGGATGTCGGCTGAGAGATATATGCGAAAACGGGGGGTGGAGATTGCCCGCTGCAGCTGTTCGCCCAGCCTGAGATCAGTGCCGGCGAGGACCACCGCAGTGGGGATGTCCCGTCCGACCTCCTCGGCATGGCTGGGTCCGGATAGGGTGAACACTGCCGCAACATCGAGCTTTGTTGTGATAAGCCCTGACATTGTCTCTCCTGAATCCCGATCAAGCCCCTTGGCGAGGTTGATGAACACCTTCCTTTCATCGAGCAATGGTGCAATTTTTTTTAAGATATCGTCGATGGCGAACGAGGGAACGGCGAGGACGATCGTCCCGGAGTTGACCGTCTCTGAAAGCGATGTGGTGATCTTGAGCCCTTTCCTGGGTAGGGAAACCCCGGGAAGGTAGCTTCGGTTTTCGCGTATTTTATTGATTTCCACGGCCCGTCTCGGATTGCGGACCCAAAGGACCGTAGGGTGTCCAGCACCAGCGAGAAGTCGGGCAAAAGCGGTCCCCCAGCTCCCGGCGCCGATGACTGAGAATCTCATTGTTGAGACGCGATCGGCATCCGCATCCCTGCGTATTTGTCGATCCAGGCGGCCGCGGTCTCTATTGGGTCGGCCCCCTCTGGCAATTCGATGTCCGGGTTGAGCCCCTGTCCCTGCACAATCTGCCCGCTTGGGGTGTAGTACTCACCCGTGGTCAGTTTGAGGGCGGACCCGTCAGAGAATTCTACCAGCCGTTGAATTACCCCCTTGCCGAAGGATTGCTGGCCGATGAGTATCCCCATCTGGTGATCGCGGATCGCCCCAGCAAGAATCTCAGCCGCACTGGCTGTCCCTTCGTTGATTAGGACCGCGAGCGGGAGGTTAGGGATGTTATCTTCCCTGGAGTAGTAGCTCTGATCGCCGGAGACCCTGCTTTTAGTAGAGACTACTACCAACCCCTCGTCTACGAACCGGCTCGCGACCGAGACCGCTGCATCCAGCCGCCCCCCGGGATTGTTGCGCAGGTCGAGGATTATGCCATCCAACCCTTCCAGGGGGAACGACAATAAGGCCTGGTCCAATTCCAGCGTCACCCCTTTGGCAAAGCGGGATATACGGATGTAGGCGATGTTCCCCTCATCTACAAGCTTGCTCGTAACCGCCTCCACCTTTATCTTGTCTCGTATTATGCGGATCTCCTCCTCGGTCCCGTCTCGGTGCTGCACCGTGAGGATTACCTCTGTCCCTTGTTCACCCCGGATTTTCATCGATGCCCCGGTGAGGGAAACCCCCTCAGTCGATTCGCCGTCTATCTCCAGGATTATGTCCCCGGCGCGTACCCCGGCTCGGTCAGCAGGGGTGCCAGGAATGGGGGCGATCACGGTCAGTACGTTTTCCTTTATCGTGATCTCGATACCAACCCCGCTGAACTCACCTTCCAGGCTGCTTTCAAAGCGTTCATAGTTCTCCGGATCGAGGAATTCACTATACGGGTCTTCAAGCTGTTTCACCATTCCCTGGATCGCGCCGTACATCATTGCCTGATCATCTACCTGTTCCGGCCAGTAGAAGTAACTCTTTATGTAGTCATACACCTCTCCCAGAGGGGAAAGGAAAGTGGTCCCCTGGCCGTTTGCCCCGATTACCCCCAGGACGAATACGATAGTTACCGGGATCAGGATTATCAGTGCCTTATGTATCATTGATCGCCTGTTCACCGTCCCACCCCCTTTTTATTTTTACTGTATGTTTAACGATGAAAAAGGAAGATTCAAGGAGATAGTAGCACGTGATGATAGACGTTTCGAGAATGGGGAGGGTGATGATCAGCATTGTCCGGGGATAATTATATAAGCTCGTTCAGGGCCCTGGCGAGCAGGGAGCGTGCCAGGATGACCGGGATTCCCACCAGTGCCCTGAGGGTCCTTTTCATCTCCAGGCTGTAACCAAAACAGTTCATGAACACCAGCCCCACCTGTCCCTTGAATCCCCTGGCGGCTTCAGCAATCCCACCTGCTGATGCGTAGGGGGATGTGCTTAGGGCGACCGTTCTGAACCCCCTGTTATTAAATGTGTCGATGGTTCCCGACACCTGTCGTTGCGAGGGCACCAGAACCCCCAGTTTACCCCCGATACGGATTGATGAAAGCACGCCTGCGAAGAGTCTATGCGGCATTAATAGCGGTTTTTTCGATTGGATTATCGGAAACTCCCCCGAGCATAACAATGTAATTATATCTATATCCTCATTTTCCAACTCGGAGACGATCTTTTGTATCCGAGGGATTATGTAACTTTCACCAATAGTAACCTCGGTACCGTCGCGCAGTCTGGTCACGAGTGTGTCGCTGTCCTTTTTCGGTTTAAATCCTTTTATTTGTTCTGGGGTCAGTCCGTCCAGGGCCCCCTTTTCAACGATTTCAACTTTCCCGGAGATGAGTCCCTCAATCTCAGGGACTACATCGACCCTCGGTGTTTGCCCGATCGTTACTGTCCCTATCTTAAGCATTATCTTGCTACCTCCTCACCGTCGATACTATTATTCATTGGGGGTTAATACCGCCCCCTGCTCCTGGGATCCAGGACGTCCCTTAATCCATCCCCCAACAGGTTGAACCCCAGCACTGTGAACCAGATGGCCATGCCCGGGAACACGGCATACCACCACCAGGTTGGAAGGTACCACCTGCCACCGCTGATCATCGCCCCCCATTCAGGGCTTGGTGGCTGTGCCCCTATTCCGATAAAGCCCAATCCTGCAGCGTACAGTATGGCCATTCCCACGTCCATGGAGGCCTTTACTATGATGATCGAGCTGCAGTTGGGGAGGATGTGTTTGAAGATGATTCTCAGCCTGCTTGACCCGATGGCTTGGGATGCCTCGACGAATGTTTCCTCCCGTAGGGATTTTGCCTTCCCGTGCACTAATCTTACGTAGCCAGGCCACCACACGATGGACAGGGCCACCATGGTATTGATTATCCCAGGGCCTAGGGCTGAGACGATGGTTACAGCCAAGACGATCCCTGGCACGGCGAGGAAGATGTCGGTTAACCTCATAATAGTCTCCTCCACCGCGCCACCATAGAAACCGGCCAGCAGGCCTAATGGCACCCCTAGGCAACTGGCTACGCCAATTATGACAAGGGCAATCTTAAGTGAGATACGAGTACCATATAAGATCCTGCTGAATACATCTCGTCCCACGTCATCGGTGCCAAATAGATGTTCACTGCTGGGTGGTTTTAGCCTTTCCCTTGTATGAATGGAGCCGGTTACATCTTCAGGATAGGGGGTGATATATGGCGCGATTATTGAGATGAGGAAAAAGATAAGTGCTATAGAGAGCCCGATGGTGGAAAGGGGGCTCCGGAAGAAGGCGCGGCCTGTCCTTTTGGGCTCCTTAAGTCGAACCTTCCATTCCTCAAATCTTGCACTTATAGTGGACATCGCTTTTTACCTGATATTATTCAAGACTTATTACTGATACGCGATCTTCGGATTCAACAGACCATACATCAGATCAACGAGGAGGTTTGCGATGGTAAAGCAAACACCTATCAGTAAAGCCGTGCCCATAATGGGCTGAAAATCGGAATGGGTGGCGGAGGTTACCGCGTACAGGCCAAGGCCAGGCCAATCGAAAACGGTCTCCACCAATATGGTTCCCCCGAGGGTCCATCCGAATCTCAGCCCGATCATTGTCACCGTCGAGATGAGCGCGTTTCTGAGGACGTGCTTCCAGATGACAACCTTCTCGGGCAGGCCCTTGGCCCTGGCGGTGGTGACGAAGTCCTTTCCCAAGGTATCCAGCATATCCGCTCGATTGATGCGGATGATGGAAGCGAGAGCCGGGAAGGATAACGATAGGGCTGGCAACAGAATATGGAAGAGTGAGCTCTTGAACGCGACCCAGTTGCCGGTGAGTAGGCTGTCGACGAGGAATAGATGTGTGATCGAGGAAGGGGGATGAACCATCATCTCAATCCGCGCTCCGACGGGAAACAGGTCCAACTTCAGCACGAATAGCAACTGGAGCATCAATGCCAGCCAGAAGGCAGGGAGCCCCAATCCTGAGATAGAGAGGAATCTAGTTAGGTGGTCTATCCAGCCGTTCTGATGCACCGCTGATAATGAGCCCAGTAGGATCCCTGCTATGGTAGCAAACCCCAAAGAAAAAAGTACTAGCTCCAGCGTAGCCGGAAAGAATCTGGCGAGGTCTTCCCGGACAGGCCTCCTCGTTCTGATCGACCTGCCTAAATCTCCTCTAACAAGGTCTCCGAGAAATATAAGGTACTGTTGTATGAGGGGTTTGTCCAACCCGAACTCCTGTTTCAGGTGCTCGACCATTTCCTCTGTTGCGAACGGCCCTGCGGCTAAGCGGGCAGGATCCCCAGGGGCTATGTGCGACACGACGAAGATCACTATGGATAGACCCAAAAGGGTGACTACAAGAAGAATGATTCGTTTTAAGATGTAATGCGCCATGTTGATTGGCATCCCCTGTCCGATATAGGACAGGGGATGCCGTTTTTAGAGGATTACTCCTCGAGGTACAGCCAGTACATATCGATCTCAGAGGTAAAACGCACTGGGCTAAAGCGGAAGCCCTTTACGTAATCCCGGAAGGCCCATGTCCTGCTGTAGAGCATGCCGAAGACCTCTGGTGCATCCTCCAGCACCATCCTCTGGACCTGCTCGTAGAGCTTTTCTCGCTCCTCCCAGTCAGAGATTGCACGCGCCTCATCCACCAGCTCTATCACCTTTCGATCATAGTAGAAGTGGGTCGCGTAGTACGCGCCGTATGAGGCTGGATGATACTGAATGGCTACCACATCGGGGTCGTTGATGATGGGGGTTGTATAGACCGCCATCATGTCAGGGGATGTTAGCGCGGTTGAGCCACGGGCGCACATCTCTGGCCAAGGCACGGGGACTATCTGTACATCTATCCCTATCTTGGACAGACAGTCCTTCAGAATCAACCCGATCTTCGTCTCCTCCGGATGTCCAGCTACCTGGACATACTCCAAGGAGAATCCCCCATCTGGGAAACCGGCCTTTTTCATGTACTCCTTTGCCTTGTCCAGATCTTGCCGGTACGTAATGTCCGCTAGGCTGAGATATCCACTCAGTCCTTGTGGGAACGGGCTATCCTCCAGGACGGCATGCCCGCTGTAGATATCGATCAAAGCGTCATAGTCGAAGGCGTAGCAGATGGCCTTTCTAACGTTCTTGATCGCGGTGTACCCCTTTTGGGTGTTCATCTTTATCCCGAAGGTGGTTCTACCTATATCTTCGGTCACGTATATTCCGGGATAGTCCGCCAGGAGTTCGAAATCATCTATGGTCACTCCCTCTGCGATGTCTATCTCTCCCTTTTGCAGGGCGATCTTTTGCGTGGCGGCCTCCCTTACCAGTTTGAAGATGAACCCATCGATGTGGTTAGGATGTGGCCATCCATTCCAGTAATCCTCAACATCCTCCAGCCAATAGTATTCTCCAGGCCTCCATTCCCTTATCTTGAATGGCCCAGAGCCGGCCTCGTGGTCTTGTAACCAGGCCTGTCCATAGTCACCGTCCTTCTCGTGTGCCATGACCTGGTCTGGGTTCATGATGTACCACCAGGGGACGGAGGCGACAAATGGTGCGTAGGGTTTCTTCAGGTGGAAGACGATGGTGTAGTCATCTACAACCTCGATCCCCTCTTTGTCCAACACGGGTAAGAACATCCACGCTGGCCCCTGCTTTAACTCCAGGGTGCGAACAAAGGAGAATCTGACAGCCTCAGCTGTTACAGGATCCCCATTGTGGAATCTTGCATCCTTTACCAAATGGAAGGTCCAAGTTGTGGCATCGGGTGAGACATCCCAGGATTCTGCCAGCCAGGGTACGAGCTCAGGCTCCTTTGGGACCAGCTTCTCCCCCATCAATGTGACCTCTGGAGGCCCTACATAGTAGACCAACGCATCGTAGACGCTTTCCTGGATCATCCTGGTGGACCAATCGTAATGGACGCTGGGATCAGCGTTTGGTACCGGTTGGCGGGCACCAAAAACCACATACTTCTCTCCGTCTATCTCTTCGTAGGCCAGGCAGCTGACCGGGCTCACAAGCAACACCAACAAAATTCCGAGGGCCAATCCCACAGAAATGAACTTTAAGCTTCTCATTTTTCTACCTCCTTATTTAATCAAACGTTAGTGCTTGACCTATAAAATGTGCTCAGAATATTGCCTTTATCACCTCCTACTGGGAATATAGTTTGGTCAGTCTCCCGTCGATCCCAAGGTCTGCAGATGCCTCATAGATCCATACAGCTCAGTGATTCGACGGAATTCCTCCCTATTATAGAGCTGACAGGAGCCCTGTCCAAACTCCTTTGCCACCTCCACACAGAACCTTGCTGCTGATTCTAATCCCAATGGGTAGTTTGCTCCAGTGCTGGTTCCAGGGACCAATTTCGCCGAGGTCGTTGCTACCCCAACTACTGGGCGATTGGTCGCGGTTGCAGGTTGTAGGATGCTGTTTATGTGATACAGGTTGTTACCATAGGGGGTGATGTCTGCAGTCGTGAGAGGGAAAGTCACGGCGGGGCTTCCGGTGACCCACCTCATGATCCTTAGAAGATCCTCGCTCACCCTGAGGATGTATCCTTCTTTTACGGTTGGGGAGATGGCAAAGCTATTGTTGTTTATAACTTCGTTACCTTTGGTCGCGTCCACGCTGAGGATGGCATCCATTGCCTGATCAATCTCCAACTGGTTCATCGTCTCCATATCCACCGGTGCTCCCATGAATGGTACAGGCTTATGTGGGATTGTAGGTGCATTGGGACAGATGTGGGTGGCCAGGATCACGTCTCCATTTAGTATGTCTCCTTTTTGTTGCATATCGGCGAGCTTTAGCCCCATTGCAATGGTCACTATCGCCCCGTCTGCATCTGAGACCGCACCGATCTTTCCCGGCCTCGCCCCTACGCCACCGAGCCTTCCGATGATGCCGAGCGCGGGGGCGATTCCTCCCTTTGTTTGGCCCTGGGCCCCTGGGATTAACAACTTTACAAAATCCGTTGAGCCAGCATCTCCCTCCATCGTCTTTACTTCGGGCATGATTTGGGGGTTAAGCTGATTAAAACAGGTAGCGACCCTCTCTCCAGATGCATCGGGGTCGTCGATTAATTCATACGCGGTGATAAGCTGTTTAAGTAGCACGCTATAGCTCCTTTTGAAAGACGTACCGCACGATCTCTTTACCAGTTACCTTCTCCACATCATAGAAGAGGTTTGGATCCGACATGCCCGCACCGAGGTTTAATTCTTCTTTTGGCACCGTGAACACAAAAATCTCCTGTCCTTGTTTAACCTCTGCACTCGAGACCGGCCTTCCTGTCTCTGCGTCCATGGTCATGATAAGATCTGGGAAGGTGGCCAGTCGTTCATCTCCCCTTTCTAGGGTCATATATTCATTCCAGAAGGACAATTCGAGTCCTTTTATCAGGATGCTCCCCACATCCAGTCCATTTCGTAGGCTCAACTCAACCGAATCCACTCTGCCGCAAGCGATGACCTCTCCGTTGAGCGCTTCGGCGACATTCTTTACCCTCTCTTCCGCTGTCTGAGCCCTCAGGTAGATCCTCCCCAATTGCACGGCCTGGCTTAAGGCTCCTACTGCGGCATTCTCCTTGACATAACTTACAGGAAGGGGGTTTCTGGCTACTGCAATCAGCCCCCCGGCCTCGGCCGATGCCCTGATGATCAGCCTGGATATTGTAGATAGTTCGCCCTCGGCATATATTTCGACATGCGCGATATCTTTTCCTCCAACGGCGGCCTGCCGGGAGATGAAGCCATCCTGCATGGATAGCCCCATCGCTCCCATTGTCCCTATCGGATAGGCCCTCCCGTTGCAGGCAGCGTCGATCACCGGAACGCCCAGGATCGCCGATTGCACTAGTCCGTTTACTACCGCTATTCCCCCTAGCTCATTTGTCATCAGCCCGCCTACTTTCCCATGGAGTCTATCCATGATGAGTTCCACGGCCCTGACAAAATGGACTGGCGTGGCGGTTTGATTCGCCGATGGTGCGCCTACTGCGGAGACTGTCAGGATGAGGGAATCTGGAGGAAGCTGATCCAACTCAAATATTTTCGCAC
>JAYEMK010000082.1:0-3499 GCA_034718095.1 Candidatus Bipolaricaulota bacterium
TACATGATCGGCAACAGGGTCTCCACACCCGGGAGCCCGTAGGGTAGATCCAGGAATGATCCGTTCCACCTCTTCTGCTCGCGCGTAAACGGGCAATGATCGGTGGCCACAAGATCCAGGGTTCCATCCGCCAATCCCCGCCATAGCTGTGCCTGATCTTGTTTTGTTCGCAGGGCCGGAGTGGCGGATAGAAGGTGTCCGTCCCTACGGTCGTAGAGGTCCGAATCGAGCAGGAGGTATTGCGGGCAGGTCTCCGCGGTGATCCTTATGCCCTGCCTTTTCGCCTGTCTTACTGTGGCCAGGCCGAGCCCTGAGCTGACGTGGACGATGTGTGCACGGACCCCGGTGTGTTGTGTCAGGTAGGCCACCTGCGCAATTGCCGATTCCTCACAGATCGGCGGACGGGAGATCGCCAGATTTGCCATTCTGCCCAGCTCTTTTTTGCTCAGCTGCCGGAGAATGGAATCGATGATCGCCTCATCCTCGCAGTGAATCAACGCCACCCCATCGAGGTCGGCGAGGGCCTGAAAGGCATGATATAGGATTCCATTGTCGGAACGGCGGCCAGATGCGGCATAGGCGGTATAGAACTTGAAAGTGTTTACCCCAAGCCCGAGCGCCTCCTCAAATTGGGCCTCCTGCCCCGGCTGCCAGCCGATGACCTCCCCATGGAACCCGTAATCGATAACTGCAGGTTGCGCGGCTTTCCTGCGACGCTCGATGTCCTCGGGGATCGTCGTTTCACTGGACCCTAGAGTGAAATCGACGATCGTGGTCACCCCACCGCAGGCGGCGGCGCGTGTGCCGGTGAAAAAATCATCGCTTGATCGGGTCCCCGATACCGGGAGTGCCATATGGGTATGGGCATCGATGCCGCCGGGGAATATAAGCCTGCCGGAGGCATCGATCTCCTCTCGTCCTGCCAGCCCATGGCCGATCGCCGCGATCGATTCTTTATCGACCGCGATATCCGCCTGCACGGTTTCCCTGTCGGTCACAAGCGTCCCGTTCTTGATTACGAGATCGTACATGTGACCCCCTTCAAGCGCGCCTCCCCCCGTGTGGATATTCCTCAAGCGGCCAGAGCGGGGGACCGTTCCACTCCTGATATGGCCCATGCCCCTCCAGCTCATCGGCAACATCCCTCAATCCTGAACGCTCCAATTTATCCCTCGTTGGTATGCCCGTCTCAGTGCTGTAGCCATGTACGCGGTAGTATTTTCTGAGCATCTGGGTGTGTTTTCTTTGCTCTTCTTTTCCCGCAGGGGTATCCCTCAGCCCCGGTTTCTGGGGTAGTCGGTCGTCCCTCTTGGTTATCCCCTGCCTGACGTTGAATGCCCGCTCAAGGGTATAGATCCTGTCCGCGGCCTCCTCCAGTTTGGCGGCGTCAAACTCAAAGCCGGTTGCCGCCCTCAACAGCCTCGCCACCCCACCCCACAGTGGATATTTCCACACCAGGGGCACGGCGGCGGCCCAGCTGTTTACGGCGCCCTTGCAACGCCCTATCGCATCCGTTAGGGTCGTGGCCCTCTCTGAGAGGGTGAGTGCACCGACAGGGTCCTTGTCCACATCGGGGATGAGTCCTTGACCTACAAGCTCTGGGAAGATCTGTGGATCGTTCTCGCCGTAGGCCAGGCTTCTTCCCCTGAGGTGGTCAGCCCCCCTGGTCCCGGTCGCGTGGGCGAGGGCGAAAAGCCCCGGGGGATAGGGTCCACGGCTGAGCCCCTTGACGTGATAACAATAGTCCATGGCCCCTCTACCTATAAGCCTTGCCAGGCTGTACATTCCCTCGGCTATCAGGCCTCCGAATCCCTCTCTCAGGGCCGTTTTGTGGATCAATTCGACCTGGGAATCTGCATTCTTCCAATCAAGCGACAGCCCGCCGGTGTCCTTTTTTGTGATGATCCCCCGGTTGTAGAGCTCCTTGGCAAGAGCGATTGTGTTGCCGAGCCCTATCACATCCATCCCATAGGCATCGGCGAGGTTTCCCATCTCCATGATTGTGACGGGGTCCTGGATGTCGCAGTTGGTACCGAGATGGGCGATGCATTCATACTCGAGTGCCGAGCCTTCTTCCCCGGCGCGCCTGCCAGTGGGGATCCTGTAGATGTCCTTGCAACCCACAGGACATCCATAGCAGGCATATCTACCTATTTCGTATTTCTTGAGCGCCTCAGGGGTAAGTTGTTTTGGAACCTCCTCGCCGGAGAGGTATTTTTCGAAATATTTGTATCCCGGCCACCAGGAGGTCATACCGATGTGCGTCCCATATTTGGCCACGACCTCGTGCTGAAGTTGGTCCTTTAGAAAGAATTCCCTGTCCTCCCGTGCCAGTCGCCTGAATTCATCGGGATCGGCCAGTTTCACCTTCCCGGTCCCGTTGACCACGATCGCCTTGAGGTTCTTGGAGCCCCATACAGCCCCGCTCCCTCGCGCCGCGGATGAATGCCTGTCGACAATGGTGGAGGCAAAGCGGACCAGGTTTTCCCCGGCCTGACCGATGCAGGCCACGCTGATGTTTTTTCCGTGTCTTGAGCGGAGGATGTGGTCAGTCTTCCAGGTAGTCCTGCCCCAAAGGTCCGAGGCGTCTTTCAGTTCGACGTTTCCGTTGTCTATCAACAGGTATCTGGGACCGGTCGCCTTTCCGGTTATTACGATCTGATCGTAACCGGCCCGCTTGAGAAACGTCGCAAAGGAGCCCCCCACGTTTCCATCGCCGAGGATGCCGCTGTAGGGCGACAGCGTGCTGACCTCCAGGCGGCTTGTAAGTCCCAGAGGGGTCCCAGTGAGAGGGCCCGGGGCCAGGCATAGTACGTTTTCTGGTCCCAACGGATCAATGCCGGGTTTTACCTCGTCAAAGAGCGTCTTCGAGTTAAGACCCCTGCCCCCGATGAAGTTCATTGCAATTGTTTCAGAAAGGGGCTCTTTTTTAATCTCCCCTTTTGTAAGGTCTATTCTCAAGATATTCCCAGTCCAGCCGTACATTTTCATCCAATCTTTCTGATCATCCTGCTAAGACGGCGGTACGCATCTTATCCCAGTGTTCCTCCATTTTCTGACTGGTGAGGTTTGGGTCTGTGGCCTCGATCGCCTTGAGGATTTTCCCGTGCAATCCGGCCACCTCTTTTAGTCCAATGTGGTTTTTGAAGTAGTAGTCGCGGGTGAACTCGCGATAGAGCTTCTGCTCCATGGTCTTGATAAGCGGTGTTAACACACTGGCGAGCAGGCTGTTCCCTGCGGCAGCCACCAGGGCAAGGTGAAATTCCTTGTCGACATCGAAGTATTGATCAAACTCCCCCTGATCTGCCAGCTGTACCAATCTATCATAGATTACCCTGAGTTTAGCCAGATCCTCATCCGTTCGTTTTTGCGCAGCCAGGGCGGCGACCGGGGGCTCGAGAAGCCCTCTTGCCTCCATGATCTCAAGGCAGCTCGATTCTTTTTCCAGGATAAGAAAGGCCTCTCGCCCGATCATCTCGACTGAGGAGGTGCCGTTACT
>JAYEMK010000083.1:0-3480 GCA_034718095.1 Candidatus Bipolaricaulota bacterium
GTAAGATAATTTTGTTTAAGCATAAAACAACTAGCAAGACGAGTTTATACAACAAATTGTAAAGATTACCTTTTTAAAGGAGGTATTGATGCATTCCCCGGATGAGAAACTTGTCTGTATATTAGAGATAAAAAGTGAGATCCTTAGGTCAGCAGCAGAGTTCCTGCGGGAACAGGGATTTGTGGAGATTCTGCCGGTTATCATCTCCCCGGTGACCGATCCCCTTCACCATACCACCTTCGATGGTACGATAAACTATTACGGCAACCCATATCAGTTGACCAAAAGCATGATCCTGCACAAGCAGATCGCACTGCGCAATCTGGAGCGAATCTTCGCCTTCTCCCCCAACATTCGCCTTGAACCGAGCGACTCGTCGCAGAGTGGCCGTCATCTTGCCGAGTTTGTTCAGCTCGACCTCGAGGTGCGTTCCGCCACCCGCGAGGAGATAATGGAGATCGGAGAAGGGCTACTGGAGAGGATCATAACGGACGTCGTTGATAACTGCTCAAACCAATTGGACAAACTCTCACGCAGCATCAGCCCACCAAAACGCCCATTTGCACGTTTTTCCTATGGATCAGCGAGGGGGCAATACGGCGAGGACTTTGAACAGATACTGAGTGAAAAGAGCGACCGACCAATCTGGATCCTTGATTTCCCCCGCCACATTCGTGAGTTCTACGACCGGGAGGACCCATCCCGCCCTGGCACGCTGGTGGACATGGACCTCATCTACCCGGAAGGGTATCGCGAGGCCCTATCAGGCGGCGAGCGAGAGCACACCCCTGCTCGCATCCGGAAGAGACTAACTCAGAACGAGATCGAGCTTGGCCAATACACCCCCTATCTTCAGGCTGTAAAGGAGGGGATACCCCCATCGGCCGGGTTCGGGATCGGTATTGAGCGGCTGACACGTTATATCTGTGGGCTGGAGCGTGTCGAGGAGACCCGGCTCTTCCCCAAGACCCCAGGTGCGATAGGATCGGTTTGATTAGGGTGCACTGGCAGTTGTAGTTGGAGGGGCGAATGGTGTAACTTTAGGGCGATATGAAAAGATCGATCTTCGTTATCTTTTTCTCGTTTCTCGTCCTTGTGACGGTAAATTGCCTGGGAAACGAGGGTATTTATCGCCTGAAGTTGAGCGATTCCATCAACCCGGTGACTAAGGACCTGGTTCTGCGCGCCATTTCGCAGGCTGAGGAGGACCGGGCCGCGATGTTCATCATCGAGCTCGACACCCCTGGCGGCCTTGGGGAATCGATGCGGAACATCGTCATGGCAGAACTCGCCTCCTCGATCCCGATCGTCGTTTATGTTGCCCCGGCCGGTGCGCGCGCCGCTTCTGCGGGGGTGTTTATCACCATGGCAGCCGATGTGGCAGTGATGGCGCCGGGGACCAACATCGGGGCTGCCCATCCGGTCAACCTGATGGGGGGGGCGCAGGGGGAAAAAGACCCCACCATGACCGAAAAGGTGGTAAACGACACTGTGGCATTTGCGAAGTCGATCGCCGAGCAGCGGGGACGCAATATGGAGTGGGCGGAGAGTGCAGTGCAGGAGTCGAGTTCCCTGACGGCAACAGAGGCAAAGGAAAAGAATGTGATCGATTTCATCGCCGGGGATTTCGATGAGCTGTTGGTCATGCTCGATGAGCGCGGCCTTCACACCGCCGGGCTCAGCGTAACCGAGATCAGGCCCACCCTGCGGGAGCGGCTGCTGAGCTATCTCGCCGACCCTAATATCGTCTATGTGCTGTTTATCCTGGGGCTGTACGGCCTGATGTATGAGTTCTTCCATCCGGGAATCGGCTTCGGGCTCGCCGCCGGTGGGCTGTGTCTGATCCTTGCATTCCTCGGGCTGCAGATCCTACCGGTGAACATTGTCGGGGTGGCACTGGTCCTTTTCGGCGCTGTGTTGATGGTCCTCGATGCGTTCACCCCCACCAGCGGAATCCTCACCACCGGGGGGGTAATCGCACTGCTTGCCGGTTCGTTTACCCTGTTCGATATTCAGGATAGGGCAGTGGGGTTATCCTGGTGGACGATCTCCCTGACAGTGGGCACGGTGACGGCGATGTTCGTGTTCGTCATCTCTAAGGGACTGCTTGCGCAGCGCAGGGCTACGGTCACCGGCCGCTCCGGGATGCAGGGGGCGATCGGCCGTACCATAAGCGAGCTTGACCCGGATGGTAAGGTGATTGTAAAGGGTGAGTACTGGTACGCCAGTTCGATCGAGGGGAGGATCCCGGCTGGGGAGCGGGTGATCGTCGAACGCCTCGAGGCGGGGAGGCTGTGGGTGCGTCGGGAAATATGAATATCCGTGTTGCCCACGGCCCCGGCGGCGCCGAAAAACTGACCCCTCATCCCGGCCCCATCGTGGTGATAGATGCCCTGCGGATGAGCGCCACCGTGATCGTCGCCCTCCGGCTGGGGATGGTGGTAGTGCCGGTCGTCACCGAAAGAGAGGCCCTGGCGTTGAGAAAAAGAGGGGCAATTACCGCAGGGGAGCGGGGCGGGAAGAGACTTGCCAGGTTGGATCTGGGAAACTCACCCAGCGAGCTGCTGCGGCTCGGGGAGGAAAAACTCGCCGGGAAGGAGATTGCCCTTACCACAAGCAATGGCGTACCTGCCCTACTCGCTGTCGCTGGACATCCCGATCCTGTCCTGGTCGGCTCACCGCTTAACCTGACCGCACTCGCAGAATGGATAAAGGGAAAAAGACCGCAGGGGCTTTCCTTTCTCCTTGCGGGTCGGGAGGATGAGGGCCCACAAGAGGATGCGATGAGTGCCTCACTTCTTCTCAAGCGGCTTGACGTACCTATCCCCAAAGAACTGCCGGACCCTATACCCACCTCAAATTTAGATGGATATTTCCTCAACACTGACTCCGGGAGGAGGCTGTCCGCGCTTGGCTATGAGGGAGATATCCATCTATGTGCCAGGGTGGATAGCTATCCGATCGTTCCTCTATTTTGCGGTGGGCGGCTCGTCAGATTGGTGGCCTCTCAGCCTTAATCCGTTGTGGAACAGCCGCCAGATCCCGATATGTGAGAGGAGCCCCATGGCGAGGAGGGCATAATAGGGATGGCCGGCCACCCCCCCGATAAATAGCATGAATAGGCGCAGGTCACGCTTTATAAGTTTGGCCCAGCCCGTGTTTGGCAGAGATTCCTTGTAACGTATCTGATACTCCTTCTTGGTATAGCTGGCCAGGAGGAGACCACCCATGGCGATGATACCACCTACCCATATCCAGGGACTGGGATGCTGTATCCAGCCGGCATAGGTGATCACGGTGCTGACCGCGATATCCCCATATCGATCGAGAATCGTGTCCAGCCATGCCCCAAACCGGCTCTCCCTGAAGGTCAATCGGGCCAGCTCTCCGTCACAGCCATCCAAGATCGAGCCAAACTGAATTAAAATCCCTGCGATTAGGGTCCCCGTGTAGCCGGTCACGGCGAACAGCCCCGCCCCC
>JAYEMK010000084.1:0-1563 GCA_034718095.1 Candidatus Bipolaricaulota bacterium
CAACTGTATTGGCCTCTGTAATTGCGCTTCCCGAGCTACTGAAGCAGGCTCAACAGGCACATGGGTTGTTTGCCAATCCTACCCCGCTTGTGGAGGCCGCGTTGATATTTCTGTTGCTTCTGTGGCCATTGGTTCGACTTACGGGCTATTTAGAGCGAAAATTTGGGTGAGAAGAGGCTTTTGCACAGGAATGCAAATAGAGGTATGAGTTATGTCTGAGCTTATCGTGGACATTAAGGAACTGCATAAGTATTTCGGCAAATTGGAGGTCCTGAAAGGGATCAATATGCAGGTGCACGAGAGTGAGGTGGTATGCCTTATCGGTCCATCCGGGGCGGGCAAGAGCACCCTACTTCGTTGCATCAACCGACTGGAGGAACCAACAAGAGGGCGGATCCTGGTCAATGGCCAGGAGGTAACCGCCCCGAGAGCGAATCTGAATGAGATTAGAAGCGAGATTGGGATGGTCTTTCAACATTTCAATCTTTTTCCTCACATGTCGGCCCTTCAGAATTGCACCCTCGCCCTTATCAAGGTGCGCAGGTTGAACAAGAGCAAGGCTGAAGAGAGGGCGATGAAGATGCTAAGACGAGTGGGATTGGAGGAGAAAGCCAAGAACAAGCCGCGTCAGCTCTCCGGTGGGCAGCAACAACGGGTGGCCATCGCACGGGCCCTGGCGATGGATCCGAAGTTGATGCTGTTTGATGAGCCGACCTCGGCGCTTGACCCCGAATTGATCGGGGAGGTACTTGACGTTATGCTGGATCTTGCTGGAAAGGGAATGACCATGGTGGTAGTCACTCATGAGATGGGATTTGCCCGCCAGGCAACCACACGGATCATGATGCTGGATAGTGGGATCATCCTGGAGCAGGGGCCTCCTGATCAGATCTTCGAGAACCCCACCCATTCAAGAACCCGTGAGTTCCTGAGCAAAATCTTCTAAAAACTCATAAAACTGTTATTTTGATAAAAATTTATATTAGGAACTTATTTTTAGCTATGAGGAGGCGAGATGCCAGAAAAATATGACTATCTGATCAGGGGCGGACTCACGATCACTCAAGGGGAAATCCACCGTTGGGACGTGGCCGTGAGGGGAGAGAAAATAACCAAGATAGAGCCCAATATAGTTGGGGCGGCCGAACGGGAGATAGACGCGACCGGTAGATATATTCTCCCTGGCATCATCGATGTGCATGCCCACCCAGTATACCTGGACAATCTGCAGGGAACCTCGATGACGGCGGCACACGGAGGGATAACCACGATTATCCACTATGCCTATGCCAAGCCAGGTGAACGGCTCCTGGAGGTGATTGAACGTTTCCGGGAGGATGGGGAAAAGGGATCGGTCATTGACTTCGCATTACATGGGGGGATGTTCGATCCGAAACAGCAGACTGAGGAGATCCCTGCCGCCGTTCAGGCCGGGGTGACCTCATTCAAGATGTTCATGACCTACGCCAAGCTAGGTTGGATGACCGATGATTATCAACTCATGCGGGCTATGGACATAATCTCCAAGGTCGGTGGATTGGCGATGGTCCATGCGGAGAACGG
>JAYEMK010000084.1:1663-15366 GCA_034718095.1 Candidatus Bipolaricaulota bacterium
GGGCTTTACCCACAGAAAGGTACGCTGCAACCGGAAAGCGATGCCGATCTTGTGATCTTCGATCCAGCCCTGCAGCATACCATTTCCCGGGAAACGCAGCATTCTAACGCCACCTATACCTTGTATGAAGGACGTACATGCCTGGGCAAACCGATCTTTTCCATGCAGCGTGGGGCGGTGCTATTGGAGGATGGGACCCTGCATATCCCGCCAGGAAACGGCAAATTCCTGCAGACAAATACAAAGGATGGTACTGGGGCTTTCTTTAACCGGTAGATATATATCGAAGGAGTACAAATGAGGTTGTTAATCGCACTTGGGGGCAATGCAATAAAGCAGGCCCATGAACAGGGAACAACTGAAGAACAGTTCAGAAATTGCAGGGTGACCACCCGACTTATCGCAGAGATAGTTAAGAGGATGAGGCCTGAGGATAGACTGGTGATAACACATGGCAATGGTCCCCAGGCCGGCAACCTACTCGTGCAACAGGAGCAGGGTAAAGATAAGGTGCCGGCACAATCAATGGACATTGTGGGGGCGATGACACAGGGACAGATAAGCTACATGCTGCAACAGACGTTGTTAAATTATCTGCATGAGGCAGGGCTAAATATGCCGGTATGTGGGGTGGTAAATCAGGTACTGGTGAGTGAGAATGATCCCGAGTTTCTCGGAGAGACCGCCTCCAAACCGGTGGGCAACTTCTTAAGCGAAAAGGAGGCACAGGAGATCAAACAGGCGCATCCTGATTATGTAATAAAAAAGGTAAGGCCAAACGGCGACAGGGTTTGGCGACGTACTGTACCATCTCCCGATCCTATTGCCAATGTCGAGAACGAAGCGATCAGACGAATGGTGGATGCGGGCATCATCGTTATCGCCTCCGGTGGCGGGGGAATACCCGTAGTAAAAGACGGGGAAAGGCTTCGCGGTGTGGCGGCGGTAATCGATAAGGACCTGGCAGGGGAGCGGCTTGCCGAGGTTGTCAATGCGGATGAGTTTCTAATCCTGACGGATATCGAGCAGGCGAGACTAAACTACGGCCAACCTGACGAGAGGCCCATCGACAGAATGACATTGGCCGATGCCAGGCGATACTTTGAGGAAGGTCACTTTCTGGCGGGAAGCATGGGCCCAAAGATCAAGGCGTGTATCAGATTCCTCGAATGGGGTGGAGAAAGGGCCATGATCACATCACTGGACCATGCCACGGATGTCCTGGAGGGCAAAACCGGGACAACGATCACAAAGGGGTAGCAAAGAACAATGTCAGATCAGAACCTAATAAAGCTAACCCGTGGGAACCCAGCTACAGAGGCCTTTCCGATCGAGGAGATCATCGAGTGCAGCGAAAGCGCCCTCAAAAGATCAGGAGATGTACTTCTTCAATATCACCCTGCGGCAGGTTTTCTACCTCTCAGGGAGATATTGGCCGAAGAGGCCGGGGTAGAAGTCGATCAGATAATCGTAAGCAACGGCTCAATTCAGCTATTGGGCTTTCTTGTTGAGGCTCTCCTTTCACCGGATGATCTCGTTTTGGTCGAGCGGCCCAGCTATGACCGGACGATCACTGCCTTCCGCCGGGCGGGGATACAGGTTATGGGGGTACCCATTGATAGGGATGGGCTCAATATTGCGATTTTGGAGGAGGTACTAAAACGGTACAGTCCCCGGCTCCTGTACCTGATACCGGATTTTCAAAACCCGACAGGGGTTACCATGAGTCTTGCGGGGCGCAAGGCGGTGTTGTCACTGGCGGATCAGCACGATTTTATGCTTATTGAAGACAGTCCATATCGGAGGTTGCGCTATACCGGGGTGGATATACCGACATTGCACCAGTTAAACAGTAAACGTGTGATCCAGCTTTCATCTTTCAGCAAGCTACTAAGCCCCGGGATCAGGGTGGGGTGGATGGTGGCGCCAAAGGAAATAGTTGAACAGGTGACCCAGATCGCGACGGACACCTACATAACCCCAAGCATGCTGAGTCAGGGAATCGTCTACGAATTTATAAGGCAGGGGCGGATGCCGGCTAACATCGAGCGGCTAAAATCTCTGTATGCCCCAAGGCTTGACAGGATGTTGACTGAGCTCGAGGCAAAACTCTCAAAAGGAGACTGGAGCCGTCCGGAAGGTGGCTTCTTCGTGGGCCTCACCCTTCCTGAGGGTGTATCCGGGGACCGGCTGAGACACCAGGCACGGCAACAAGGGCTAGTGCTAAGCGATGGGAATGGCTTCTTTGCTGATGGGGACGGATCCCGATTCCTGCGGCTGCCTTTCTGCGCATTGAATGAATGCGAGATCGAAGAGGCAATCACCAGATTGACAGCGGCTATAAAAAGTACGACTAATATGTGGAGGTAAGACATGGAAAAATTGACGCAAAAGGATGTGCTACGGGCAGATCAATTTACCAAACAGGATATCGACCTGATTATGGAGACCGCGCGCGGATTCGAAAAGGCGCTCCACAAGGGAAAAATTCTGGATACATTGCGTGGAAAGGTTTTAGCCACGCTGTTCTACGAGCCCAGTACGCGGACCCGCCTCTCATTCGAGGCGGCGATGCATCGATTGGGGGGAAGGGTAATCAGCGTCGCCGAGGCGAGGTCATCGTCGGCTGCGAAAGGGGAATCCCTGCATGACACAATCAAGACGGTCGAGGGGTACGCGGATGTGATCGTGCTGAGGCACCCCCAGATCGGTGCGGCACAGGAGGCCGCTGCCGCAACCGATAGACCCGTTTTAAATGCAGGGGATGGCGCTGGACAGCATCCGACCCAGTCACTGCTTGACTTTTACACCATAGAGAAGGAGCAGGGAAAGGTTGAGGGACTGACCGTTGCCCTGGCCGGAGACCTTAAACATGGCCGCACCGTCCATTCTCTCGCCGATCTCCTCGCCTCTTACAACGTGGACTTTGTGTTTGTATCGCCGGCGGCATTACACATGCCCGCCGAAACTGTTGATAAGCTCAAGAAAAAAGGCGTATCGGTCACCGAGACCGAAGACCTATCCGAGGCAATTGCTGCGAGCGATGTCCTATACATGACACGCATTCAACGGGAGCGGTTTGAAGATCCCTCCGACTATGATCGCTTGAAGGATGCCTACGTCCTCACCAGGGAAATGCTGGCCGGGGCCAGCATGACTATAATGCATCCCCTTCCTCGGGTTAATGAAATCGCAACGGACGTTGACACCTATCCCGGGGCCGCATACTTCCGTCAGGCTGCCAATGGGGTACCAATACGAATGGCGCTGCTCTCTTTGCTCACTGAAGGGAAGTAACGGAGGCATATGGTAAACGTCTTGTCAGAGGAAAAACACGGATGACACGAATAGATAAACTACCTGAATGATTCGTGGTATTCGTGATCAGTTAATTCGTGAAATTCGTGATAAATGGTTAGCATGCAGGGCTATGGGTAAATCACAAATGACAGAATAAATCGCATAAAGGATTCATGATCAGCAACGAACCAGAGCACTAAACAAGTACAATGGGGCGTATGCTCCGGTGGGTAAGTGACCCCTTGCCATAACGTATCCTTTATGTATGATGTAGGAAAATAAGGAGATAATCTAGTTCATGAACAGACAATCAAACGAGGCAGATAAGCCCTTGGTTCGTTCACTGGATAAGGCACTCAAAGTGCTCGAGCTATTGGCCCAGCTGGGAGAGGAGGTCGATCTTGGGGACCTGGCGAATCAGGCCGGCCTGCCCAAGAGCACCCTTGTCCGGTTGTTGCGCACTTTGCAGTTGCATAATTTTGTGCAACAGGATCCAAACACCCGGCGGTACAGGCTGGGCTGGGGGCTAATACACCTGGGAAAAGCGGCAGAACGTCAATTTAGCCTGGCGCTGGTTGTGCATCCCTTTCTCGAGCAATTGGTGCAGGAGACGGGAGAGACGGCCTCGGTGGCCATCCTGGACGGAAACCATGCCGTGTATCTGGATCAGGTAACGAGCCGGAGCATAATCAGAGGTGTCCCCCCCGTTGGCTCGAAGTTGGGGCTCCATTGTACCGCAGTGGGAAAGGTCCTTCTTAGTGCCTTCAGTGAGGGACAATTGGACCGACTGGTCGGGATGCACGGGCTCCCCCGCCTGACGGAGAATACGATCGTTAACGCAACCAGGCTACGCAAAGAGCTCGCAAGAACCCGCAAATTAGGTTACGCAATCGATGACGAGGAGGCAGAGCCAGGGGGGCGATGTATTGCCGCCCCGATAAAGTATGGGGATGAAACCATCAAGGCAGCGGTCTCCATCACTGGACCGGCGAATCGCATCTGCATTGACTGCATCGAGGATTATGCCCAGATCGTCTGCCGTGTTGCAGAACAGATCTCTGGGGCCCTGAGCTCTAAACCGCCCCAAAAAACCTTAAAGGCGACTGGAGCTGATTATGAATAGAATGGAACTTGAGGATTGGGTTCGCCGGGCTGGTGAGGTGATGGGCCCGGAGTTTCTCCGAGTGGATGGGTTCCTCAACCATAGAATCGATCCAGCTTTTATGCAGCCGGCAGGGCAAGGGCTCGCGGCCGCATTCGCCGAACAGCAGGTTAGCTGTGTGCTCACCGCGGAGGCGGCAGGCAATGTGGTCGCCTACGAGGTGGCCCGTAGGCTGGATGCCCGTGCCTTATACGCCAAAAAGGGCCGTGCAGCCACTATGGTTCACCCGTTGGTTCGCACCGTACCCTCGCCAACCAAAGGTACCCAGGTGGAGCTTGCCGTGTCGCGTGACTACCTCAAGCCAGGGGAGCGGGTACTGATCGTGGACGATTTCCTCTACCGTGGACTCACCAGCGCTGCCCTGGCGGAGATGGTAAGGGAAGGTGGGGCGGAGCTGGTTGGGTTTGGGTTTGTTATCGCCAAGGAGTTTGGAGGCGGTCGCCAGGTGCTGAATCGATTTAGCGTGCCGATCGTCAGGCTCGTCTCGGTTAAGGGGATGGATCCAGAGAGTGGGGAAATCACGTTCGGCGATAGTAAATAGGACGGCCTATGATGAGCGTGGTGATTCTCGATTTCGGCTCCCAGTACACCTGGCTTATCGCACGTCGGATTCGCGAGCTCAGCACCTACTCGGTTATCCTTTCAGGGGATGCCTCTGCAGCTGAGATCAGAAAACATAAACCGCGTGCCCTGATCCTGTCAGGTGGGCCGGCGTCTGTTCTCCAGCCAGGGGCGATGAAACCTGACCCTGAGATCTTCAATCTTGAACTGCCAATATTGGGCATCTGTTATGGAATGCAGCTTTTAACACAGCGATTCGGTGGTCACGTGCGGGGGGTGGAACACCGGGAATACGGCCAGGCCAAGTTGACGCGCTATCGCGGGGCCCTCTTCGCCGGGATCTCCGGAGAAATAGATGTGTGGATGAGCCACTCCGACGCCGTGGGTGCACCTCCTCCTGATTGGCGAACGGTGGCTGCCACCCAGGAAAATCCCGTTGCCGCAATCGAATCCCCGGAGGGGCGCTTTTGGGGGGTGCAGTTTCACCCTGAGGTGGTTCATACCCCGAAAGGTAAATCGATCCTCGCCAACTTCCTCGAAATTGCAGGGGTCGCTCGCAATTGGACCCCACAGCGTACCGTTGACCTGGCGATCCGTGAGATCAAACAGCGGGTGAAAGATGAGCAGGTATTGCTCGCGGTATCGGGTGGGGTCGATTCCTCCACCCTGGCCTTGCTGTTGGCGCGCGCAGGGGTAAACCACCTGGCGATATTCGTGGATCATGGACTGTTGCGGCTGCGGGAACGAGAGGCGGTAGAGAAGGCCCTGCGGCCACTTGGGGTAAACCTGGTTACTATCGATGCGAAGGATCGGTTCCTGCAAGCGCTCAAAGGGATAACTGACCCTGAACAGAAGCGCAAGGTCATCGGAGGTGAGTTCATCACCCTGTTCGAGGAGAGCGCGAGAGAATATGGCCCGTTCCGCTTCCTCGCCCAAGGTACCCTTTATCCGGATGTGATCGAATCCGCTGGGCACGGTGGTGCAGTCAACATTAAATCTCACCACAACGTGGGGGGGCTACCCAATAAGTTTGGGTTCGAACTGCTGGAGCCGCTGCGCTGTCTGTTCAAGGACGAGGTGCGTGAGCTCGCGAACCAACTCGGGCTTCCGGCCGCAATTCGCATGCGTCATCCGTTCCCCGGGCCAGGGCTTGCCATCCGAATCCTCGGGGAGGTTACCTCAGATCGGCTGAGGGTCCTGCGCCGTGCGGACGCCCTGTTCATCGATGCCCTACGTGAAGAAGGGCTATACGACGAGGTGTGGCAGGCGCTCGCCGTGTTGACCCCGGTAAAGAGCGTTGGGGTAGTTGGGGATGAGCGGAACTACGGATATGTACTTGCCCTACGTGCGGTGACAAGCATAGATGGAATGACAGCTGACTGGGCCAGGCTCCCTGCGGATTTTCTTGCCAGGGTTGCGGATAGGATCACCCGTCAACTCCCTGAGATCGGCAGGGTCGTTTACGATATCACCAGCAAGCCACCAGCGACCATCGAGTGGGAGTGAAAGGGACAGTGAAAATGTCCAAATTACGCAGACAGGGGTTAAACGTAACTCACACCGGTATTTCTCCGGCCCGCGAGATCACATCCACAGAATCAACTGTCCTGCGGCAAAACCGCAGGGTATGAAATTACAAAAGCCGTAGCTGTTCAATCTTATCCTTCTCGCCTTGGCGCTTGACGTACCGCTTCGCAACCTCCCGGTTTCCTCGCTCCCCCACGGTCGCTATCCTGTACTCCACAGGGAACACAATGTGGTAGTGAATCTAATACGCAAATGATAGCCTTTCCACACCCCTCCCTCATCCATACCTACAGCTTCCGTCTACTGCATCCCTGTGGCAAGACCACAGGGAATGGTCTAGTTCATATCGCTGGCGAAAGGGGTAATAATTGCGTAATGATAATGAGGATTAAAAAGTATCCCTTCTGCGGGAGGAGGAATGATCGTTTGCTTCTCAGACTAACAAACATTATTCTTGTCGGTGTGGAGAAGTGAATGAAGTTTAGTGAAGTTGTCCGTCTTCTTGAAATGAACGGTTTCCGCATCGTGAAGGAAAAGGGATCGATTCGTTACTACGGCAAGCCCGGGTGGCCGCGGCTGATCCGTGCAGACTATCTGGGGCAAAGGGAGTGCCTACCGGCACATGCCACAGCATTTTGCGGGCGGCAGGACTGAAGTGACCCCCAGGAGGTACTGCCATGATTGACATCCAATACTCTCTGGTGATCGAAGCAACCGATGAGGCGGACTACTTCGGGTTCTACTCCCCTGATCTTGAGGGCTTCACCGGGATCGGGCACTTCGTAGAGGACTGTCTTTACCAGGCAAAATGGGGAATGAAGGAACACGTGGCTCTGCTACGTGAACAGGGGCTTCCCGTTCCCGACCCCAATCCTGATCCGAAGATCACCATCCAGAATGCCAGACAAGCGGCGGTTACCTGACCACTGCCACTTTCACTGACAAATCCACACCGTAAGTTGCTAGGACACGGGAAGCAGTTCGCTCTCAAGAGATCTACTTAATATGTTGAGGTTTCCGATGCCACAGTTATCAACGGGAGCTGTTTGCTTTCTTCTTCTTACGGCTTTAGGCGAGCCGGTTCGTACGATGTTAGCACGCGTCCTCAAATGTGCAGCCAGTCACAGCCTACAGAAATGCCCCGCGCGGATGATAAGGATTGCTCTGCTCATAAGTAACTGTATGCTCTCCCATCAGTACACGACGCACCAGCCATTTACACCAGGGCTCAAACGGTTCCTCGAGAGAACCCATTCCCTCCAATGAAAAGTAGGCGGCCTTACCTGTCTCGATTCCGTCCGAAACAGGTTTGCCCTCAACGTGATGACACAGGAATACAATCCCTAACCTCCATTCCCTTTGCAAGTTCTAAATCCCAAGCAAGCCGTCAATCTCAACCTTGATGCCGCTTTCCTCGTAGGTCTCGCGCAAGGCGGCATACTCTAGCGATTCTTCCTTATCGATGAATCCCCATGGTGTGCTCCACTGCCCAGCGAGCGAATGCCCCTCAGCTTGCCGGATGAACAACACTCTCTTGCCCTGCAGGACAACGGTGCCCACACACCCAACCATTTTGGGCAGCCATTTCGCGGATGCGTTGTGTGTTTCCTTGTTTGTATCTGTCATCGCTCGATTTCTTGCGTCCTCTTGAAGTGCGTGCTAACGCTAGAATTCAGCGGCGGGCGTTAGCCCATCCGCTGGAATGATTTGTTAGGCTACTTTTTCTTTGACCGTCTCCTTTTGATGAAGAACAGCTCGTTGAATCTTTCAATTGCGTCATTGGTTTCTTCTTCAATATCTGGTTCTTTTTGATCTTCTTTTGCATATTTGAGCCAAGTGCAAACATAAAGCTGTTTTACATGCTCAACCAGCTTTTTTTCTATGTAATTCCTTCCTTGAGCTGACCCATTGTATGATTCTATCACGCTATCAATGATAATTTTCAAAGCAGGGAAATATTCAGATTCATCATCTAATGTGTTCTTATCAGCAAATACTGAATACTTTTCTAGAATCGATTTTCCAATTTTAAGATGCGTTTCCATTTTTTAGTCCATATCCTAACTTTCACTGTTTAACAATCAGCTTAACCAGCTGGCTTTGGAGCGCCAGCGGAAAAGACAGTCCGAGTTGAAGCTGTTGTTAGGCCAGCAAATTTCAGGTAATGTAAATAGCTGATATTCATGGGGTGGTAGTTAGTCTTTTTTTCTTTTCTCTTAGTTTACTCAAGTTGTTATGTGGTAATTTGTACTCTGCAGGAGCAAGCGATATTGATCTTTTAAGAACTTCTTCGGCGTCGTCAAACTTTCCCGCTTCGAGCAACGAGTATCCAAGATCATTAAGATGTATGTAATTGTCAGGTTCCAATGCATCCGCACGCCTGTGTTTCTCTACCGATTCCTCATAATGGCCAAGTTTTCCAAGGCAATATCCTGCTCCGAGGGTGTACACTGCTTCCTGTGGATAGGCTTTTTCAGCGGCGGAATACAGCGCGAGCGCATTTTCGTAATCACATTGATCAATGAGAAAATCCCCAGCCTTGTCTATTATATCGCTTAGGTCTTCTTCGTCCTTTGGCAGTTCCGCAAGCCGCTTGAACAGTTTCATGGCCTCTTCTATACGTCCAAGCTGATATTCAATTGAACCAACAGTAAGAATGGCAGGTGCATACAACGGATCTATGGCAAGAGCGACAACTCCAGAAGGCCAAAACGACTTTCCTAATCCGTCTTTACCTAACAGTGCCAGTGTATTGTTGAAGATTTCACTTGCCATCTGGGAATGGTATTCCCAATCCGCTGCCATTCTTCGCTCTCGTGCAGGCCGTGAAGCGTAGTCACGACGAAGTGCAGCAAGCTCATCGTTATCTTTCACCAGAGTAGAAAATGGTATACTTTCAAATAAGTCCATTCCATCATTTGATGATTTTGGTTTCATCGTATCGCCTTTTAATATGAGTTCTGCTCAGAAATATAGGAAATCACCACGCATGTTGACTCACCACTTTTTGCCCTGCTGCTTTTCGTCTCCATTTCCCCCTCTTCTTCACTACAGGCTTGCCTAATGTCCCCCTGGGACCAAATAAGGAATTGCCAACTCATCAAGCACATATGAAATTATACTATAACCATGCGCTTTGTGCAAATACGCCTCAAATCCCAGAGACATCGTCATGACACAACGACCGAAACGACGACTGCTTGACCAGGCGCGCGATGCCATCCGGCTCAAGCACTATGCCTACAGCACCGAGAAAATCTACGTCCATTGGAGCAAGCGTTTCGATCTATATCACAACAAACGACATCCGAAGGAGATGGGCGAAAAGGGAATCAGCGAGTTTCTAACCTGCCTGGCCGTAGAGGAGAACGTAGTCGCCTCGATACAGAACCAGGCCCTCAGCGCACTGCTGTTCCTATACCGTGTACCGTGAGGTGCTGCGCAAGGATCTGGATTTGCCCATCGAAATTGTGTGGGCCAAGAGACGCAAGCATTTGCCCACCCTCCTGACCAAAGAGGAAGCCCGGTAAGTGTCGCCCAACTCACTGGCGTGCATCGCCTGATCGTACAGCTTCTCTACGGCAGAGGTTTGCGTCTGATGGAGTGCACGAGGCTGGAGTCAAAGATCTGGATTTCGGCCATCACCAGATCGTCGTGTGAGACGCCAAGGGAGGAGAGGATGTAGCCAACGCTATAACCAAAGCTTTAAGGCGTCGTAGAATTGAAGCCTCAACCACCCTAGAACACGGCAACTTTGAGCTCACCGACGAAGAGCAGCTGAGATTCGCCATTTCGATAGGGGCAACCATCTTGACCCACAACATTAAAGACTTCCCTCGAATCCATTACGAATTTATGGAGAAAGGTCTTTCCTACAAGGGAATAATCGTGGCCAAACAGGTCTCCATAGGCAAAGTGGTAAAAAAACTCTTCAGATTAGCCGCAAATCTATCGGCTGAAGATATGGAGAATCGATTAGAGTACCTGAACAATTGATAAAGGTCCTCCTTTTAAATAGAACTGGAGGTCAAAACGAACATGAACTTTTGGATCGTGGGCCTCTGAGGTTGTGAACTTCTGTGAAGTCCGGGGCAGATCTTCCCCTTTGACCTCCGCCCACTTCAAGCGAGCAGGTTCGTGCTGGCTTTACCATCCTCCTCTCTTAGGTCTTCACCACTCGACGATCAGTCGAATTGCATCCCGCATCGAGAGAAGACGCAGGTCAAAAGACATAAACTATCCCTGGACCATACGTTGTATGATGCAACCTTGAATGGCCTCTTCCCCAAAAACCTGATTGCGCTGTTACCTGAAGCGTCTCAACCTGACCTTTCCCGGGAGAAATCAGTGTCCGACACAAAGGTTATCACGCAGCCTGTTATGATAACACACCAATCTATATCGGAAAAACTGCTCCCACCTTTTAATAGGCGGCTTTTTTGGACTTCAGGTTTTGCCCAACGATTGAGCTCAGCGGCGCCGCTTTACGGCGTCCGCTGGAGCGATTTGTTAGAGATTCATCGTAATTTCGGTTGCGGAAACCCCGTGGTCTTGCCGCGGGGAGGAGCAACCGCAAGGGCAAGGCCCTTGCCAATGCCTCCTCAGATATCGTATAATTTGTACCGGAGTTAACAGCTTCGTAGTGAAGGCACTCCTGATCTTTGACAGCGTATAAGGTTGCTGCTACAAACCCACGCAGCGTAAAACGTTGTGGGTAGCAAGCTGTAATGCTCAGCCAACTTTTCAGTGTGCCAACATGGGCATGCTGATGGGCTGTTGTCAACCAGCCCCGAAGCAACGCACGTTGAAGCTGAAGGCTCCATCGAGCAATTGAAGCTGAGTGCAGTTGCAAGCCCTGCGGTCTTGCCGCAGGGTCGTTGACAGCTTCTTCAGCGGTTATTAATCCTTGTTTCTTCAATTCGGCAATAATAGCACCTCTTGTCCGTTCAAGCTTTCCGGCAAGTTGATCTACAGATACTCCGGCCTTGAAACCGATAGCAAGATCCTCTTTCATCCTATCATTCCATGGTAAACCGGCATTTCTTGGTCGACCATTTTCGATGTTTTCTCTTTGTTTGTCTTCCAATGACCTCTTGTTTTTACTCTTTATGTTTTGGAATTTATGCAGAATTGAGAATAATGCTCGTATAATATCAGGATGATTGTATGGACTGTCTTTCGGAAACACTTCTCCAGTTATCGGATCTATACCATTGGCAAGCGCCTCTACAATCTTCTTCGCTTTGGTAATCTCCATATTTTACCTCTCTAGCTAGTTATTCTACCCCAATTACCTTTTGTTGAGGAGCACACACCCCAGCAAATCATTTTACCTTTACATACGCCCCATCTCAAGCTTTTCCATACGAAATGTTGACACAAAGGAGCTCGATGGCTACTATTACATAGAAAAGCCGATGTTATGTTAACCGGGTTGTAAACAGAGAATTGACTGTACGAGGATAGATTGTTGCAAACTAACGCTCTGTTTGGTAAATTCGCAATATGAAGCGGATTACAAAAGTTAAAGCACTAGAAAACTATAAACTGGATATCCAGTTTGCGGACGGAACTTCTGGCGTTGCGGATGTTTCGGGGCTTGTCAGCAAGGGTGTATTCTCACTTTGGGAAGACTTCGAGGAGTTTCGGAAAGTTGAGATTGGCCCAACCGGAGAACTTATCTGGAAAGAACAGATAGACCTTTGCCCTGATGCGCTCTATATGAACATCACAGGAAAACGACCAGAAGATGTCTTCCCCTCCCTGAAACCAAAGGTAGCCCGTGCCTGAAATTTCTCGTTTCTTCGGGATTGTGATTAAGATGTTTTTCAACGACCACAACCCTCCTCATTTTCACGCTTTTTATGGAGAATATGAGGGGTTGATCGATATTGCGGACCTGTCGGTATTCGCAGGATCCCTGCCACCCAGAGCCTTGGGTCTTGTTATCGAATGGGCTACCTTACACCAGTCAGAACTCCTCAACGATTGGGAGAAAGCCGAGGGTCAGGAGCCACTCAATAAGATTGACCCACTGCAGTAAGCAGTCAAAAGTGCCTTGGAGCAGGACCCTCATCCGTGCTTCGCATGGGGGTCCGCTCAAGCCTGACGTTCACTTATACCGGTGAGCAATGAACGTCTGCAGACATTGTTGAACGGATACGCCAAATTCTTGCAGAAAAAGAACAAGGGGCCTTGAGTTCTTGCTCTTCGGCCGTGAGCACGGCGGATAAACTTTCGAACAAACCCTGGACCTGTTCCTGACCGAGATCGGCGAGTGGGTGGGCATCAAGCCCTGGCAGGTACAGCAGGCACCGGACGCGGTGCGCATATATCGATACCGGTACCGCGACGACGACGGTGATGGCGATTGCTCTGCCTTTACCATCCTCCTCTCTTATGTCTTCACCGCTCAACGATGAGTCAGATTGCGTCCCGCAGCAAGAGAAGACGCAGGTCAAAGGACAAGATTTGGCCCCACTCTGCGTGCTCAGCGGGCCTGGGGGGTGTAGTAGCTAATTTAGGATTTACTACACCCCCCGAGCGGTAAAAGGCTTTTGTAACAGCCTCTTGCCCTCCGTGGTTCCCCTCTGGTCTGGAACTAACTACGTACCTTCTTCTTTGAACGCGAACAGGTTCCAGTTCATCACCTTTCCAAGCGGTTTTCTGTCGCGTGGGCCGATTTCGGTTTCCAGATGCTTCTCAGATAGCGTCTTCGGATCACCGGGACGGCCGATTATGACCAGGGTAATCAGTACCCAATCTTCCGGGATTTCCAGGATCTCTTTAACCTTCACCGGCTTGTAACCGGCGATCGGGTGGGCAATCAGCCCCATTTGCGTGGCCTGAATCATAAGATTTCCCACCGCCATACCACATCCGAGCAGGTAGTAGTCGCGTTTATCCGAGAGCTGACAATCCAGATCCGGCCTGGATACTACGGCAATTATGACCGGGGCCGGTTTGGTCCAGTAATTTCCTCCTGGCATCGCTGCTTTTACCCGGGTGAGGGTCTCAGCATCGTCTATCGCCACGAATCGCCATGGTTGGCTGTTGAAACAGGAGGGTGCGAGGTGCGCTGCACCTACCAAGGTCTCTATCTCCTGGCGTGCGACTGGCTCAGTGGTCAGTGCCCGCCTGGCCCGGCGGACGG
>JAYEMK010000084.1:15466-16908 GCA_034718095.1 Candidatus Bipolaricaulota bacterium
CGCCCTTGATCAGTTCACCTAATTTCATGCTACCTCCTTCAATTTTCAAAGCTCGAACTCACTGTTCCTGCCGCAGGAGATCCACCCCTTCGCTGGGGGCCTGTGTGGTTCATTCCCGATCCTGATACGCGATTCGTACTCCTTTCCAGTCAACACCGGGTAGCCGTGGGAGAGGATTGTGCGGGAGATGATATCACCAACTGTCTGGATCCCCTCCCCGGCTGCACCGGTGATAGCTAGCTGGATATCTATTTTTTCATCATGCATCAGATCGCTTCCTTCTCCGTCGCCTGTTCGACCATCCGGTCGATTATCTCCTGTAGCGATCCCGGCAATCCTTCGATCTTGACGTCCAAGAATCCGCGGATGATGAGTGCCCGCGCCTCCTCTTCCGAGAGGCCACGCGTCATCAGGTAGTTGAGTTGCTCCCCGGCGATCCTCCCCACTGCGGCCTCGTGCGAGAGCGAGGTTTGGGGATCGGTGGCCCGGAGCTCAGGGATCGCGTGGATATCTGCTGCGGCATCGAGCATGATCCCATTGCACTCCATGTGCCCCTTGGTATCTCTTTCGGCTCCCTCGATCAGCCCCCGCGAGATCACCCGGCTTTTCGTCGCTACAACCCGGCTTATGATCTCTCCGCTTGCCTTCGGGCCAGCGAGATGGATCCTGCCCCCTACATCGATGAAAGATCCCTCCTTGGCGTAGATTATCGAGTTGAACCGTGCAGTCCCGCTCCGGTCCACTGTGGCAATGGGGTTGGTATCGATGTGCCGTACCTGGGTCAGGGCGATGTAGTTTGACAGGTAGGTGGCCTCAGATTCTACTTTTACCGCAGCGCGTGGCCGCACCTCCACCTCCGGAGCCCAGTCATGTACCATGGTGTAGGTAAGCTTTGCCCCTTCCCGCAGGAAGATCTCAGTGACCGCAATGTGTCGGCCCTCGTTCTCATATGAGGCGGCAGTGCAACCGGTGATTAGGTGAAGCTCCGCCTCGGGTTCGAGCACAATGATGTTGTGGAGAACCTGCTCCTGGCGCTGCGATTTAAGTAGAAAACATGACTGCGCCGGAAACTTTATCTTTGCCCCGGGTTCGACATGGATGAAGTTTCCTGCCGGGTTCGAGTGAGCGGCGACCAGTCGGGTGAACTCATCTGTATCGGGGTCGACCAGGCTCCATTCGAGCTCCCTCACCCAGGCCTGTTCCGCCCGCACCTGTCGGATCGAGCCCATGGTTAGTTTAGGCTCCCTGGTGAAGATCTCCTTTTCCGTGTCGTCCTCCAACATGAATGAGGCCGAGCGTGGGGTCTCCCCGGTGACATCATAGCCGACCCGTTTGAGATCTGGATTATTATTCTTGGGAGTCATCGTTTTCCTCCCCAAACCTTGCCGCAGCGATGCAGTTTTCGAACCCGTATTTGGCGATCTGGTCGAGGATGTCAAGCG